>NZ_JBHXJK010000003.1:27662-143617 GCF_042723255.1 Amycolatopsis thailandensis | reverse complement strand
GTGAAGGCCTCCTTCGCTACCTTCAGGGTAGGCAAGGAGGCCTTCACGGACCGGATTCGCGACATCCCAAGCAGGAAGCGAACAGGACACCTTTGCCCCTGCGAGCTACGCGAGGGGCTTGTCCAGCACCGCCTTCACATGGCTGAAGTTGTCGATCGAATAGCGACCGTGATAGCGGCCCATCCCGCTCTCCCCTACTCCCCCGAACGGCAGTTCGGGCGCCGCGAGGTGGATGATCGCCGCTCCGAACACCAGCCCGCCGGACGACGTCTCCGTCTCGACCCGGCGCTTCGTTTCGTCCGACTCGGTGAAGGCGTACAACGCCAGCGGCTTGTCGCGTTCGTTGACGAACGCCAGCGCCGCGTCGAGGTCGGGGACGTCGATGATCGGCAGGATCGGGCCGAAGATCTCGTCCTTCATCACCGGGGCGTCCGGGGAGACGCCGGTGAGCACGGTGGGCGCGATGTACTTCTCGTCCCGGTCGGCCTTTCCGCCGACGACCGCGGTCCCGTCGTCCAGCAAGGCGGCGAGCCGGTCGTAGTGCCGGGTCGAGATGATCCGGCCGTAGGATTCGCTGGTCGCCGGGTCCTCGCCGAACATCGCCTCGACGGTCTCGGCGAGGTGCCGCGCCAGCTTCGGGCCGGTGTCGCCGATCGCGAGGACGTAGTCGGGCGCGACGCAGGTCTGGCCCGCGTTGGCGAACTTGCCGTAGGCGAGCCGTTGCGCGGTCACGGCGAGATCCGCGCCCGGCTCGACGATCGCCGGGCTCTTCCCGCCCAGTTCGAGGGTGACCGGCGTGAGATGCTTCGCCGCGGCGGTCATGACGATGCGGCCGACGGTCCCGTTCCCGGTGTAGAAGATCGTGTCGAACTTCTGCTCCAGCAACGCCGTCGTCTCCGGGATCGCCCCCTCGACGACGCGGACGCCTTCGACGTAGGTCGGCAGATGTTCCGCGATCGCGGCCGAGGTGTTCGGCGACAGCTCGCTCGGCTTCACGACCGCGCAGTTCCCCGCCGCCAGCGCTCCGACCAGCGGCGCGAGCACCAGCTGCAGCGGGTAGTTCCACGGCCCGATGATCAGTGCGACGCCGAGCGGTTCGCGGACGACCCGGCCGTCGCCCGGTCGCAGCGGCCGCGGGATGTCGGCCGGCTCCGGGTTCAGCCAGGCGTCGAGGTTCTCCAGCGTGTGGTCGATCTCGTTCCGCACGAGCGCGATCTCCGCGCGCTTGGCCTCGACGGCGTTCTTGCGCAGATCGGCGTAGAGCGCCTTCAGGAAGACGTCCTCCTGCTCGCTCAGGAGCGCACGTAGGCCCGTGAGCTGCTTCCGCCGCCAGGCCACCGGCTTCGTGACGCCGGAACGGAAGAGTTCGCGCAGGTCACCGACTTCTTTGCTGATCATGGACCCGAGCCTAACCGCGAACCGAAACCGCCGCCTGACGCCGGGCAGTATAGATCGTTATACATCAAGATGAAGTCCGTGAAGGACTCCTTGAGGGACTCTGGGTCCCTCAAGGAGTCCTTCACGGACAGAGGTGAAGCGCTACGGGTAGCTCACCAGGTTGCTCGGCCGCGTGTCCGGCGGCGTCACCGCACCCGCGTCGTTGATCACGTGGGTGATGGTCCCCTTGTAGTTCAGCGAGACCGTCACCATGTTGTGGAACCGGACGCTGGAGCGGTTCGGCACCTCGAACGCGTGGTACAGGTTCACCGCCGGGTTGTCGTTGAAGAAGCAATAGCTGCCCAGGCCCCACGCCTCGTGCGTGGTCACGTTGTCCCCCACCTTGTAGGCGGCGTACCCGTTGAACCCATTGGGGCTCTTCCAGCCCGCTTGGTTCGGGACGTCGTAAGGGATCTCGTTCTGGAAGAAGATCGTCCTGCCGTTCTGGCCGTTCCAGATCACCTGGTACTTCTGGTAATGCTCGACGAACAGGCCGGTCGCCAGCACGTTGTCGCCATTGACGACCACGCCGGTGTCGCCGGTGTTGATCGTCCAGCCGTAGGTCCCCGCGTTGCCGTGGTCGGCCCGCCAGGCCCAGATGTGGTCGATGATCGTGTCACGACTGTTGACGATCAGGCTGTTCGTCGCTTTCCCGGCGATCTGACCGCCGATCCGGAAGAACACGTCCTGCAACGTCGTCGGGTTGGCCGAGTGGTTCGCCGTCGAGCCGGCCGGGCCGACGGTGAGCAGCGACTGCGAGTTGGTCGTCCCGGCGTCGAACAGCAGGCCCTTGAGCCGGACCCCGTCCACATCGGCGACCTTCATCGCGTCGACACCGTTGTCCGGCACCAGCGTCGGGTAGCCGACACCGAGGACGACCGTGTTGGCCTTGGTCACGTTCAGCGTCTGGTTGAGGTGGTAGACGCCAGGCGTGAAGAACAGGTTGCAGCCCTGGGAGAGGGCGTTGTTGATCGACGACGCCGTGTCCCCCGCCTTGACGACGTAGAACTGGCTCATCGGCAGCGAGCTGCCCTGGGTGCCACCGTTGGCCCAGCTCGGCCCGGAAGCGTTGGTGCGCAACGAAGGCAGGAACACGCGGTACTTGCCGGCCCCGTCCAGGTACAGGTACGGGACGTCGCGGGACACCGGCGTGGTGCCGAGTGTCGTCTCCGGCGGGTTCGGGAAGGTGTTCGCCGGGGCACCATTGGTCCCGGAGAACACCATGTTCCAGACGCCGCCCTCCCAGCTGCCGTAGCTGCTGTCGCGGGTGTACCACTGCTGCTGCGAGATCGACGCGGTCTTGCCCGAGACCTTGCTGTCGGCGGTGTAGCCGCCGCTGGCGAAGCCGTAGCTGGCCGGGAAGAGGTTCAGTCCGCCGCGGATGTCCATCCGGCGGAACGGCGCGGCCTGCGCGACGGCCCAGCGGGTCGCGCCGCTGCTCGGCACGACGGCCAGGTTCTCCGTCGAGCGCCAGAAGTTCTGCAGCGCCACACCCTTGTCCGACTCGTTGAACGCGTCGACGGTCACGTCACCGTTGATGACGACGTCGCCCGGGTTCTGGCCGAGCCCCGCGACAGAGGTGTAGTAGCCGACGTCGTCGTGGATGCCGTTGTACACACCGGGCTTGAACAGGTGCGCGTACCGGCGTTCGGTGAACTGCGCGGTCAGGGTGTCCTTCTGCGCGTTGAAGTCCGCGTCGAGCTTGGCCTGGATCGACGACGCCGACATGCCCGGGTCGAAGATCCGCACGTTGGGACCGAAGTCGGGGACCTCGGCCTGAGCCGGGCAGGTCGCCTGCGTCGATCCGATCGTGTAGCTCGCCGACACCACCGGGGAGTTCGCGGAGCCGGACTTGAGGGCGATCGCGGAAATCGTCGAGGACGCCGAGACGGTGATCGGGCCGGTGTACACAGTGGACGACGCGGTGGGCGTGGAACCGTCCACCGTGTACCGGATGGTCGCGCCCGCGGTCGCGGACGTCAGCGTCACCGAACGGGCGCTCGGATAGCTGCCGCCCGGCGGGTCGAACGTCGGCGAAGCGACGGTCGTGCCGCTGCCGCCATGGGTGTAGCCGAAGTGCGGGGTGTCGTACTGCGGCCCGTTCTTCTCGTAGGTGAACCAGTAGTCGAGCACCGTGCCGGCCGCGAGCGAACCGACGGTGTGCCGCCACGTGCCCCCACTGTCGGTCATGCGGACGTTCTGCTGTCCCACTCCCGGGACGCCGGTGTAGTGGATGTCCACGTACCGCGCGGCCGTCGCCGGCGTGAAGGAGAACTGCGCCTGGCTCGCGTTCAAGGACGCGGCGCTCTGGCTGTAGTCCGCGGCCGCGGCGGTGGCACCGCCGAGACCCGCGGCGATCAGGAGCGCGGAAAGGCCGAGGGCGAGCGCACCCCGGACCCCTTTCCGCCGTTTGGGCTGCACAAAGATCCGGTCCACGTCGTGACACCTCCGGCGTTGGAAATCCACGGGCGAAGCAATTCGTTGCGCGCCACAACAAAGTAACGGTCCGCGAGATATGTCCAGATCACGCTTCGGTAACAGTGATGGTCCAAACCACTGACTGGGCCTGTCAGCCGACAGGAAGGCGGCCGTTCGGCGTCACCGAACGGCGCGATCGGACGTGTCTCAGCTGTCCGGGACGACGTACAGCGTCGACGCTTCCCCGCCGTGCATGGCTCTCAGGCTGGTCCGGCAGGCCAGGAGCACCTCGCGGTTCGCGACCGTGTCCGGCGGGACACCGCAGCCGTCACACGAGAGCTCGACCGATCCCGGGAAGGTCTCGTCGATCTCGACGTCGACGGTGCGATCGCAGCGGCGGCACCACCGGTGCCCGGTGACGATCAGGACGTGCATCGGATCCGAGACGCACTGGTGCACCCAGCAGCGGTGGACGTAACAGGTCGTCCGGACGTGGGCGCTCAACCCGTGTTCCTCCGCCACGTCTTCGGCGGCGAGGATCGCGGCCAAGCGACGGTCGGCGATCTCGGCGTACAAGTCCCGGCGCCGGGCCGGCGGGGCCGCGTCGGCCTCCGCGAGCAGTCTGAGATGAGCCCTCGAGGGTGGCGAAGTACGAAGCACCATGGGATCTCGACCTTTCGGCGTCCACCGAGAGTCTTATCAGGTCACCCCGGGTTTCGCCGGAGCGACACCCGACCGGGCGACAACGCGGACGCGAGGGAAGTTCGTTTGTATGGCCCTTGTATTCGCCCTGCCCATGCTGGCCGGACAAACGAAGTCCGTTCAGGAGGCAGGAATTGTTGACCAAGGTTGCCGTGGCCGCGACAGCGGCCGCGCTCTCCTTCGGCGTGGCCGCACCGGCCGGAGCTGAATTGACCGCGGCCGCGTTGCCCGCGGCCAGCATGGAAGCGGTGCTCAAGGCCGCGCAGATCGACCCGCGCCGGGCCGACAGCGCCTTGACTCCGGGTGCCAAGGACAGTGTGCTGCTGGTGGAGCAGGCGCTGGCCGCCAAGGGACTGCTCGACCAGCAGTACGTCGACGGTCATTTCGGCACGTCGACGATCACGGCGTATTCGAGCTACCAGAAGTCGCTGGGCTACACCGGGATCGACGCTTCCGGCCTGCCCGGCAAGACGTCGCTCGAGAAGCTGGGCGACGGCCGGTACACCGTGACCGCGACGGTCGCGGCGGGTAGCCGGCTGACCTACCACGGCAAGACGATGAACACCCGCACCAAGGCGATGCTGGTGAAGGCCGAGGGTCTGCTCGGCAGGCAGCTCACCATCACGCAGGGCTCGTACAACCCCGGCGGCGTCGGCGCTTCGGCCGGTACGCACGATGGTGGCGGCGCGCTGGACATCGGCGTCGAAGGCATGTCCTCGACCACGCGGACCGACGTCGCGCGGAAGCTCCGCCAGGTGGGCTTCGCGGCTTGGGTCCGGACTCCGGCCCAGGGCTTCGCCTACCACATCCACGCCATCGCACTGTCCGATCCGGACCTCTCGTCCGGCGCGCAGCACCAGGCCGGTGACTACTACCTCGGCTACAACGGTCTCGCCGGCCGGGGCTCCGACGACGGCCCCGCCGTCTCCCCGAAGCTCACTTGGGAGGAGTACCAGCGGTCCTGACCCCGCTGTCCGAAGGCCACCTTCACCGGCGTCGATCGTCGCGAAGGTGGCCTTCAGGCTGCCCGGGAACACCCGGGTAGGCTTCGGCGCGACGGCAAAACCAGCGGGAAGGGAACAACGCGTGGAGGCTCAACCGGTCGGTCAGTGGCTCGACGAGCTGGCTTCGAAGGCCTCGACGCCCGGTGGTGGCGCGGGTGCCGCGATGAACGCCGCGGTCGGTGCCGCCCTGGTCTCCATGGTGTGCAACCTGACCATCGGCAAGCCGAAGTACGCCGAGCACGAAGCCACCATGACCGAGGCGCTGGGCAAGGCCGAGGACCTCCGGACGCGCGCGCTCGGCCTCGCCGCCGACGACGCCGCCGCGTTCGACGCGGTGGTCGCCGCGTACAAGCTCCCGAAGGCCACCGACGAGGAGAAGAAGGCCCGCACCGCCGCGATCCAGGCCGCCCTGGTCGGCGCCGCCGAGGTCCCGCTGCGCACGGCCGCCCTCGCCGCCGAGGTCGTCGACGTCGCCGCCTCGATCCTCGAAGGCGCCAACGTCAACGTCATCTCCGACATCGCGGTCGCGGCGTCCTCCGCCAAGTCGGCGCTCGAGTCGGGCGTGGTCAACGTCGAGGTCAACCTCGCGTCCATGTCGGACGAGCAGCTCCGCAAGGAGACCGAGGCCCGCCTCGCCGAGTACCTCCCCGCCGCCGGGCGCGCCGACGCCCTCATCTCCCAGGTTCGCGAAAGGCTCGCCCGATGACCTTGATCGACGGGCGCGCGATCGCCGCCGCCATCACCGCCGAGGTCACCGAGACCGCCGCCAAGCTGCGTGAATCGGGCACCGTCCCGACGCTGGCCGTGCTCGTGCCGACCGACGACGACGCGACCGCCTGGTACGTGCGCTCGATCGAGCGCGCCGCGAAGAAGGTCGGCGTCGACTGCCGGGTGGTCCAGCTCGAGAAGCCGACCGGCGAAGACGTCACCCGCGAGCTCGACAAGCTGTCGGCGGACCCGGCGGTCCACGGCATCATCTGCCAGACCCCGCTGCCCGAAGGTGTGACGCTCGACGACGTCGGCGCCCACATCGACCCGCGCAAGGACGTCGACGGCGCCAACCCGGTCAGCCTCGGCCGTCTCGCCGCGGGCCTCCCGACCTACGCGCCCGCCACCGCCGCCGCGGTGCTGGAGATCCTGAAGCGCGAGCAGGTCGCCCTGACCGGCGCCCAGGTCGCCGTCGTGGGCCGTTCGACCGTCGTCGGCAAGCCCGCCGCGCTGCTGCTGCTCGGCGAGAACGCGACGGTGACCGTCTGCCACTCCCGCACCAAGGACCTCGCGGCGGTCACCAAGACCGCGGACGTCCTGGTCGTGGCCGTCGGCCGCGCGCACTTCGCCGGCGCGGACCACGTCAAGCCCGGTGCCGTGGTGATCGACGTCGGCACCAACCCGACGCCCGAAGGCGGGCTCGTCGGCGACGTCGACCAGGCCGCGGTCGAGGGCATCGCGGGCTCGATCACGCCGGTCCCCGGCGGCGTCGGCCCGGTCACGACGTCGCTGCTGCTGCGGCACACCGTCACCGCCGCGCAGTCCTGACACACCGGCAGAAGCGGCGAGTCCACTGAGGACTCGCCGCTTTTTTCATGCCCCGATCACCGTTTCCACCACCTTCCGCACCTGCGCCGTCTCGGGCGCGGGCGCGGTGCGGTCGGCGAAGAGCAGATGCGTGGCTCCGATGAGCGTGGCCGCGAGCGTCTCGACATCGGCGTCCTCGGCGATCCTGCCCTGGCCTCGTTCCTCTTCGAGGTAGACGCCGATCATCACGGCGGCCTGGGTCAGCACCGGGACCCCGGCAGGCCACTCGCGGCGCAACCGGGCGCGCAGCTCGTCACGGAAGATCACGAGCGGGACGATCGCGACCGCGACCGACTCGAAGACCGCGGTGAGCGCCGCCGTGAGGTTGTCCACGACGGTCCCGGCGCCGACGGCCTCCCGGAGCCCCTTCTCGTCCAGCTTGTCGATCCGGTCGAGGACGAACTCGGCGAGGAACCCGTCGAAGTCGTCGAAATGCCTGTGCAGCACGCCTTTCGCGCAGTCCGCCTCCGTCGTCACGGCGCGGCTGGTGAGACCACTCGGCCCGTCCCGCAGGAGAACACGTTCGGCGGCGTCGAACAGCTGCGCGCGGACGGCGCGCAGGGCTACCCCGGTCGGCATACGGCTCCCTTGCGTTGACGAGTGGGCACGTGCCCACTTAAGGTGGGCGCATGCCCACTCTACCTTCGGGGCAGGAGCCTCACCGGTATCGACAGGCCGCGGAGTCCTTCGGCGCGGACGTCGAGCGCTACGACCGGACCCGGCCCGCCTATCCCCCGGGACTCATCGACCACCTCATCGCCGCCGCCCCCGGCCGCGACACCCTCGACGTCGGCATCGGCACCGGGATCGAAGCGCGCCAGTTCCAGTCGGCGGGCTGTCACGTCCTGGGCGTCGAACCGGACCCGCGGATGGCCGAATTCGCCCGCCGGAGCGGGATCGACGTCGAGGTCGCGAAGTTCGAGACCTGGGATCCCACCGGGCGCCGATTCGATCTGCTCGTCTCCGGCCAAGCCTGGCACTGGGTCGACCCGGTGGCCGGTGCCGCCAAGGCCGCCGAGGTGCTACGCCCTGGCGGACTCCTGTCCGTGTTCTGGCACGTACCCGAACCGCCGGAAGAGGTCGCGGACGCCTTGGCGAACGCTTACCGGCGGCTCGTGCCGGATGCCCCGATCGACCTCAAGAGCGTGCCGAAACAACCCTCTGACCCGTATGGGCCACTCATCGTGAAGATCGCCGACAGCCTGCGTGAAGCGGGCGGGTTCGGCGAGCCGGAACGAAGCCGCTATGACTGGGACCGGGTCTACACCCGTGACGAATGGCTGGACCAGCTCCCGACGTTCGGCTCGCTGACGTGGGTCGAATCCGCAGTGCGACAAGAGATCCTCGCTGAAGTCGGAGCGGCGATCGACAGAATGGGCGGCCGGTTCACCACCAGGTACGCCACCGTCGCGCTCACCGTGGTCCGGAACTGACTCGCCGGTGGCGGGAGCCGCGCCGCTCCCGCCACCGGCGTCCGTCAAGGTGTGACGGAAACGTTGGTCAGCCCGTTCACCGCCCTCGACACGGTGTTGGACGCGTAGACCACGTTCGGCCGTTCCGAACACTTCGACGTCGACGTGATCTTGATGGCGTACTGGCCAACGCCGCCGAGGTCGGACTTGTTGTCCCGCCAGGCGTTCCCGCAACCGTTGGGGAACGACGGCGTGGTCCCGGGGTTGTGCGTCTCGTAGCCGTTCGCGAACGTCCCCGGCGAGGCGAAGGTGCCGGTGTTGCCCTCGATGACGTAGCCGAACCCCTTGACGTCGACCCAGGAATCGGCCGAGTTCTGCCCGGAAACCCCTTGGCCGTCGAAGGTGTTGCCCCGGATGACGCCACCCTCGGTGCCTTCCTTGACGTCGATGCCTTCCGCGGCCACGTACGGCCCGATGTGGTTGCCGAGCACCTGGATCCGGTCGCTGCGGTCGACCCCGCCGGAGTTGCCGTGACACTTCCAGTTCGAGTTCGCCGAGCCGAGGTAGACGCCCTCGCCGTACCCCGCCTGCACGAGACCCGTGTGACTGATCGTCGAGTCACGGAGGACGCTGTCGGCCGAGGAACGGCGGAAGTGGACGGCCTCCTCGTCGATCCGGTGGACTCGCACGCCTTCGATCACGGTGTGGTGCGAATCGTCGGCGATGATGCCCTTCTTGGACTCCTGCACGGTGAAGCCCTGCAGATGCCAATACGGCGCACCGTAAAGCCAGAGTCCGTACCCGGAGTCCCAGCCCGCCGTCGGTGCCGGGCAGGAAGGCGCCTCACCCGACGGGCCGTCGTTGATCAGGACCGCCGTCGACGGCCCGGTCACCGTGATCGGAGCGGTCGCCGTCCCGGGTTTCGTGGCCACGAACGAACCTCGGTAGGTTCCGGCGCCCAGCCGGATCGTCTGGCCGGGGCTCGCGGCGGCTAGCGCGGCTCGCAACTGCGCCGCGGTGCCCACATCGACGACGTCGCCGTCCGGGACCGAACCCTCGGCGAACGCGGCGGGCCCGACGATGACGGCGGCGCCGAACAGACCCGCCGCGGACGCCATGGCCGCGAGAGCGGCGATCAGTCGTTTCCTCGTCATTCCGTGCCTCCGCATTTCGTTCCGGCGATCGTGCACGCGACCGGGAGTCCCTGACCGGCGGCGTTGAAGCCGAACGTCGCCGTGCCACCGGGTTTGACGCTGCCGTTGTGGGTCGCGTTCCCGAACCGGTAATGCAGGCCGGTCTTGGTCAGCACCGAGCTCCAGGAACCGGTCACCGACGTCCCGGCGGGCAGGTCGAACTCGACCGCCCACGAACCCACCGCGGCCGAACAGGTGTTGGTGACGGTGAACCCGCCGCCGTAGCCGCTGTCCCACACCGATTTACGGACGAACGCCGCCGTCAGGCACGCGCCGGGGTTCGACGAGGTCGTGGTGGTCGGCGTCGTCGAGGTGGGCGTGGTCGTGGTCGTGGTGGAGGTCTGCCCCGTCGACGACGGCGGCGGGGTTCCGTCGATGGACTTCAGGAACAGCGAAGCCGCGGCGTCGGTCTTGGACGCGTCGACCCCGTGACCGCCGCTGTAGTCCCGTTGCTCGTTCTTCGCCCAGTCGGCGATCGGCGTGCCGCCGACGTCGAGGTGCTTGTACGCGGTGCCGTCCCACCCGAAGGCGTAGACGCGGTGCCGGTCGGCGTAGAAGTCGTTATACGGGCCGTTGTCCGCGAGCTGTTTGGTCATGGCGTTGTTGAAGAAGACGTTGCGCGGGCCGGACGCGCCCGACCATTTGACGGCCTTCTTGCCCGCACCCCACCAGATCGGGAACCAGTTCGAGTCGTCGGGACCGCCGCCGCCCTCTTCACCGCAGTTCGCCCGGCAGTTCCCGGAGCGATGCGCGTACGGGACCTTGACCGTGTTGAGTTCGAAGAGGTTGTTGCGTTCCCAGCCGCCGTGCAGGTTCAGGTCGGAGTCGAACGAGTTGCCGATCACCACGTTGCCCGAAGCCGACCACTGGAAAGTGAAGTGCCGCAACAGTGTCGAGGTGTTGCCGGCGTAGAGCGAGTCCCAGACCCGGGAGCCGCGGAAGTAGCCGTTGCCGCCCTTGCCCTTGTTCCAGGAGCCGTTGAGTTCGTTGTCGACGATCTGGAGGTTCTTGGCCTCCTCGGTGACGATCGGATGCGAACCGGTCATGTCCGCGCGGATACCGCGGACCCAGGAGTTCGCCGCCCACTTGAACACGATCCCGTGCATCTCCGCGGCGGGCGCCATGTTCCCGTAGTTGTTGTTCGCCTCCAACGGGTTCAGGCCCGGCATGTCCTGGGTGAAACCGAAGTTCTCGAACCCGACGCCGAGCACCGGGTCGACCAGCGGGGCCGCTTTCGAGTCATAGGTGGCGCCGTCGATCGGCGCCGAACCGTCCGAGGTGGAGTTCACCGGGACGTCGTACTCGAGCGGTTTGTCGAGGGTGATCGTGCGCGCGGCGGTGTCGAGCGCCGTGATCGTGAAGATCTGCTGGCGCATGTGCATGTTCAGCAACGGGAACGTGGTCGGCGTGGCCTGTTGCTGCTCGTAGAACTTCAGCGAGTTGGCCGCGCGGATGTTGACCAGGTTCCCGGCGGCGAGCGAGGTCAGCGCGCCGCTGCTCGCCAGGTGGACGACCTTGTCCCCCGTCCTGGCGGCGAACGCGGTGTCCCCCGGCTTGCCGCGCAGCTTCACTCCGGCCTTCCAGTGGACGTTGACCGTGCCCTCGAAGATGTCCTTGCGGTTGGCGGGCGCCGACGCGTAGTCGCTCGCGTACGACGAATTCACCCCCCTGGACTGAACGCGGAACAGACCGCGCCCCGGCCAGAGCCAGCCGCCCTTGCCCGCACCCGAGGTCATCCCGTCCTCGTCCCAGTCGGAGCCGTCCGGGGTGAGAGTGTCGTAAAGGGTGTTCGCGTCGGGTTTGTAGACGAACTTGGTCGCCTCCTTGCCCGCGCCGCGCAGGATCAGGTAGTCGGCGTCGACGTGGATCTCGTGCGTGACGTCGAACCGGCCGGCCGGGAAGGTGATCGTGCTCAGTCTGCTGTAGCTCCCGGACGGCGAGCACGCGCTCTTGATGCCGTCGATCGCCGCCTGGATCCCGTTCGTGTCGTCGGCGCCGTCGCCGGGTTTGACGTTGTACTGGCTCGCCAGCTCCGCCGCGGTGACCTGACAGGTCGCGTCAGGGTTCACTTCGGCGGAGCCGGGCAGCGCGGCGCCGCCCCGATATCCGGCCTTGGACCAGTCGTAGAGCCCCGCGACCGGCGCGCGGCGATTGGCCGCGCCGACGTCGAGACCGGGCAGCGCGCCGGGTCCCGGCGCCGCGTCCGCCACATCGGGCGGTACCTGCAAGAGCGCGGCGGTGGCGACCACGGCGGCGGCCGCCGGTAGGACGGCACGACGAAGAGGACTTTTTCGGGACACCCGAAACCTCCGTGACGGACTGACGGAAGGTGTTGCGGCGTGTACACCCGGACTCACTCTTTATAGTTCACGTTCCTGTCACCCGTCAACGGATGTGAATAGCGTCCACGTATGTGAACGAGGTCAGTTCTCTCCCGACCGGAAACGGTCGAGCACCCGGCGCTCCCGTTTGGTCGGCCGGCCCGCACCCCGTTCCCGTCGCGCGACCGGCACGGCGGACTCGGGCGGCGGCGCGGGAGTCCGGTCGATGAAACAGGTCGCCGCGTCGGCGGCGCCGACACGTTTCTGGATCACCCGCGTCACTTCCAGGATCCGAGTGGTGTCGTGGACCCGAGCGCGCACCTCGTCACCCGCCACGACCGTGGTGGCGGGTTTGGCGGGTTTGCCGTTCACGCGGACATGGCCGCCGCGGCAAGCCGCCGCGGCATCCGGGCGCGTCTTGGTGAGCCGGACGGCCCACAGCCAGCGATCAACTCGAGTGGACTCCACAGCAGTACATAGTGGCCCATCCACCGGCACGATGCCCGGCCACCTGGGCCGGACGCCCGGAAAGAACTCCCACCTTTATTGCCACCCGACAGGGCCGCAGGTATAACTTGTTCTAAATCCCTCAACGGTGAGGAAGATCACGTGAGCGACGAAGCCATGTGGAGAAGCCCTTCCGGACAGTTATCCCGCCGTCTTTTCATTGCTGGAACTGGTTCTATCTTAGGAGCAGCCGCCCTGGGCGGGACCGCCTCCGCGAAAAGTTCGATCACCGATGCCGCGCGAATTCCGGCGCTCGTCGTAGGTTCCGGCTACGGCGGTTGCGTCGCCGCGCTCCGGCTCGCCGAGGCGGGCGTCGACGTCCACCTCGTCGAACTCGGCAAGGCGTGGGACACCCCGGGTACGGACGGCAAGATCTTCGCCAACACCACCACTCCCGACTATCGGTCCTTCTGGCTGCGGACGAGGACCAAACAGCCGTTGAGCAACTTCCTCGGCTTCCCGCTGGACAAGGACGTCCCGCGCCACACCGGGATCCTCGACGCCGAGGAGTTCAGCGGCATCACCGTCTACCAAGGTCGCGGCCTCGGCGGCGGTTCGCTGGTCAACGGCGGCATGGCCGTCACACCGAAGCGCGAGAACTTCGGCTCCGTCCTGCCCACGGTCAACGCCGACGAGATGTACGGCGTCTACTACCCGCGCGCCAACGCGGGCCTCGGCGTCGCCACCATCGACCCGAACTGGTTCGAGACCGCCGAGTGCTACCAGTACGCGCGGGTCGGCCGGAAACACGCGCAGCGGTCGGGTTTCCCGTTCCTGTTCGTCCCGGACGTGTACGACTGGGACTACATGAAGAAGGAGCAGGCGGGCACGGTCCCGAGGTCCGCGCTGGCCGGGGAGATCCTCTACGGCAACAACGCGGGCAAGAAATCGTTGCAGCAGACCTACCTCCCGCGGATCAAGGCGACCGGCCGGGTGACGATCTCGGCGCTGCACCGCGTCACCTCGGTCACGCCGGCTTCCGGCGGCGGGTACACCGTGGTGATGGAGCAGCTCGACACCGCCGGCACGGTCACCGGGACGAAATCCGTCACCGCGGACAAGGTGTTCTTCGCCGCGGGCAGCGTCGGCACCAGCAAGCTCCTGGTGAAACTCAAGGCCACCGGAGCCTTGCCCAACCTCAACAACGAGGTCGGGAAGGGCTGGGGTGACAACGGCAACATCATGTGCGGCCGGGCCAACCACATGTGGGACGCCACCGGTGCACTGCAATCGTCCATCCCAACGGCGGGCATCGACAACTGGGCCGCGGGCGGCGCGTTCGCCGAAGTCGCGCCCTTGCCGACCGGCATCGAGACCTACGCCTCGTTCTACCTGTCGATCACCAAGAACCCCAACCGCGGGACGTTCTCGTGGAACGCCGGAGCGAACAAGGTCGACCTCGATTGGCAGACCGCGTGGAAGCAGCCGTCGATCGCCATGGCGAAGACGATCTTCGACAAGATCAACGCCAAGGAAGGCACGATCTACCGGACGGACCTTTTCGGCGTGTACAAGATCTGGGGCGACCATCTCACCTATCACCCGCTCGGCGGCGCGGTGCTCGGCAAGGCGACCGACAATTACGGCAGGCTCCACGGCTATCCGGGACTTTACGTCATCGACGGCGCGCTGATTCCGGGTAATACCTCGGTGAACCCGTTCGTCACCATTACCGCGCTGGCGGAAAGGAACATCGAAAAGATCGTCGCGACCGACCTGTGAGTCCGCTCGCGTTCGCCGTTTTCGAGTGCCGCGAAAGCCACTTTCGGGACGTCTGATGTCCTGAAAGTGGCTTTCGCGACGTCGGGTTCTGGTGGAGCGCATCGGAGCGTGGCGCCCGGGACACTCCCCGCCGGGCTCAGAACTTCGGGAGCACGCAGACCGTGTCGATCCCCAGGACGTGATTCAGCCGCCCGAAGGCGAGCCAGGAACCGATGCTCATACTCAGTTCCACGATTTCCTTCTGGCTGTAGTGCTCGGCCATCCGCTTCCAGAACTCGTCGTCGATGCCATGGTGGTCGATGGCGTAGCGTTCGGCGTACTCGGCGGCCAGCCGGGTCCGCTCGTCGAACGCGTCGGTGGTGCGCCAGTCGGTCACCGCGTCGGCGAACTCTTCTTCGACCTTCACGCCGTCGCGTTCGGTCCGCCAGTCCAGGCAGAAGACGCAGCCGTTGATCTGCGCGATCCGCAGCCGCGCCGCCTCGAACTCGCGGAGTCCCAGCGTGGTGTGCGCGTAGACCGCGAGCGAGAGATTCGACGCCGCGACACCGATCCCGGGCACCATCTCGCCCCATACGTAGCCGATCGGGTCCTTGCCCTCGGGAATGTCGATGTTCATCGCGCGCTCCTTCCGAGCTTGCCGGTGGCCGGTCGCAGGGGGACGTCGAGTGCGTCGTAGAGGCCGGGTTTGGCGTCCGCGAGCCAATCGATGGCGCCGACCAGCCTGCCGACCGCGGTCGCGTTGCCGCCGGCCGACCGGTTTTCGCCCTCGTCGGTGGCCTCGACCGAGACTTCGATCCGGGGACGGCCTTCGATGATCACCCGATGCGCCCCGTCACCGCTGGGCGGCGTCGGCCAGTCCGGCGCGCACGACGCGTGGATACGGGTGACGTGCTCGATGACGATGCGGGGTTCTCCGTCCACGATCCCCTGCACTTCGAATCGGACCGCGCCCTGTGTACCCGCCTCGAACTCCCCCATCGCCCGCGTGGTCACGGTTTCGTCGAGCGGACGGCGGTCGAGCGTCTCGCGGATCTCGTCCAGTTCGACACCGAGGCCGCGGGCGATCAATCGCACCTGCCCGCCCCACACCATCGTCGGGACCGACGGGGCCAGCATCGGCGGCTGATAGTCCATCGGCTGTCCCATGCCGACCAGGTAGCGAACCGAGTCCGGCTGGTCGTAGGTGGAGTAGTCGAAGATCTCCTGGCAGCGGACCGCGTCCACGGTGGTGCCGAGTCCGCTGATCAGCAAGGGGAGGATGTCGTTGCCCCAGCCCGGATCGACACCGGAGACGAACAGCGAGCCGCCACCCTCGGCGATCGCCGCGAGCACCGGCTCCCGCAGTTCTTCCGGCGCGTTTCGCTGGTCGTACAACGCGTAGAGCGCGGGGGTCACCACCACCGCCCCCGCCCGGATCGCGCGGACGATGTCGGCCAGCGCCTCCGCGGGCCGAATGTCACCGGAAGCCGCGTACACCACCGCCCGCGGACCCGCCGCCAGAACCGCTTCGACGTCATCGGTCGCCGCCACACCCAGTTCGCCGTCGACTCCCGCGAGCGCGGCCGCGTCGCGACCGACCTTCGCGGAGTCGTGTACGAGCACACCGGTGAGTTCCAGCGCCGGATGCGCGTCGACGGCCCGGATGGAGGCACGGCCGATGTTGCCTGTACCCCAGACAACTGTGGGAATCATGAAGTCGAGGTTAACCGAATCCCGGATCGGTTCCCAGTACCGAAACAATCACGAAAACCGCAGGTCAGAGTGCATTACTCGGGTTCATTCGAGGCGGCAACGAAAGCGTTCCGGCACGCGGAACGAGCGCCGTTTTCGTCGGTGAGCGGCAATCCTCTCGACGGCCACCGACGGCCCTGTGTAGTGTGCGGTCTCGTGACGAGCCCCGAGTCGGACAGAACCTCGCCGCCGGTCGTCCGGCGGCGTGTCGTCCTGTCCGGCCGTTAGGTAGCGGCCTTCTTCGCTTTCCGATGACCCGCTTTCCGATGACCGAGCGCCGTTCCGTGCGCCCGGCCGGGTTTCCTCCTGTCCTGTGCACGGCTTCCTCCTGCTCGTCTTCTGTTTGGGAGTCGTCCGTTGCCTCTGTTCGTCTATGTCCTCGGCCTTGCCGTTTTCGCGCAAGGCACCTCCGAATTCATGGCCTCCGGTCTCGTGCCGGGGATCGCCGGTGAGCTGTCCGTCCCGGTGGGCGCGGCGGCCGCGCTGACGTCCGCGTACGCCGTCGGAATGATCGTCGGCGCTCCCGCCATGGCCGTACTCAGCGCGCGCTGGTCTCGCCGCCGGGCCTTGGCCGGGTTTCTGACCGCCTTCGTCGCGGTGCACGTCGTCGGCGCCGTTACGACGAGCTTTCCGGTGTTGTTCGGCACGCGGATCGTCGCGGCGATCGTCAACGCCGGGTTTCTCGCCGTCGCCATGCCTGTCGCGGTCGCCTTGGCGCCACCGGGAAAACAGGCACGAGCGACCTCGGTGCTGCTGGCAGGCATCACGCTGTCTTGCGTCGCCGGCGTACCCGCCGGAGCCATCTTGGGCGATCTCGCGGGCTGGCGATCCGCGTTCTGGGCGGTCGCCGCGTTGTGCCTACCCGCGCTGGTGCTGGTGTTCCGTTCGGCGCCCGCCGACGCGGCGGGCCCGCATGACGTCTCCATCAGGCGCGAAGTACGCGAGGTGAAGGCGCCTCCCGTCCGGCGCGCGATGGTCCTCGCAGCCTTGGTCAACGGCGCGACCTTCGCAACGTTCGCGTTCCTCGCGGTGATCGCGACGGAGGTCGCCCATCTCCCCGCCGGCGCGGTTTCCGCCTTGCTGGCGGCATTCGGTGTCGGCGCGTTCGTCGGGGTCACCGTGGCGGGCCGTACGGGCGATGGTGAACTCAAGCGCGGCTTGGTCGTCGCGTTGTGCGCCCTGCCGGTCGGCTGGGCGGTGCTCGCCGCGACCGGAGCGCATCCGGTCGCCCTGTTCGTCATGGCGACCGTCCAAGGTGGACTGTCCTTCGGTTGCGGTTCCGCGCTCGTGGCGCGGGTCATGCACGTGGCTCCCGGCGCGCCGACACTCGGTGGTTCGTTCGCGACGGTCGCGCTCAACGCGGGCGCGTTCCTGGGGCCGGTCCTCGCCGGTTTCGTCACGGAAGCGACAGGCGACTATCGCCACGCGGTCTGGATCAGCGCGTCGATCGCCCTCGTTCCGCTTCTGCTCGTCCGACGGAAGGAAGTACCACTCTCTGGGTAGCATCGGCGGATCATGGAGATGATCACCGTGCCGGCGGGCGAGGTCACGCTTTCGGACCGGCGGACGCAGCGGAGCTGGACTGTCGGCGTCGAGTCCTTCCTGCTCGCGCCCTGTCCGGTCACCCGCGGGTCCGGCCGTTTCCCTCTCGTCGAGGTCTCCTGGGAGGACACCCTCCGGTTCTGCAACACGGCGTCCGAACGTGAAGGGCTGACTCCGGCCTACCGGCTGGAGCCCGAGGTGACCTGGGACCGGACCGCGAACGGCTACCGCCTCCCCACCGAGGCGGAGTGGGAGCACGCCTGCCGCGCCGGCACGACCGGACCTCGCTACGGTCCGCTCGACGAGATCGCCTGGTACCGCGAGAACTCGGCGGAGTCCGTGCACGAGGTCGGCGGGAAGACGCCCAACGCCTGGGGCCTGCACGACATGCTGGGCAACGTCTGGGAATGGTGCTGGGACGTGTACGACGCGGAGGTGTACGGCGAGTACCGGGTGCTGCGGGGCGGTGGCTGGTTCGACGAACAGTGGAGTTGCCGGGCCTCGGTGCGGCGCCGCAGTCACCCGGCCTTCCACGTCGACGACGTCGGCTTCCGTCTCGCCAGATCACTGTGACCCCGGCTGGAGTCCTTGATGATCACGCGATTGAATGACGTCACGGACACCCCGCCGGGGTGCCGGAACCTGGAGGAAACCGTGACCGCTCCCCGAGACGTCGAACGCGTCTATTCCACCGCCGACGTCGTCGCGAAACTGCGCCGGCTCGCCGACGCTCTCGAGTCCGAGACCTCGTTCCGTATCCAGATCGCCGGAGAACGGTTCCGCGTCCCCGCCCGCGCGCAGTTCTCGATCGAGCACGAGCGCGGCGACGGCGAGGAAGAGGTCGAGTTCCAGCTGAAGTGGAAGATCGAGGAGACCGACTCGGACGACGACTCCGAAGGCACCGTCGTCTGATCTTCCATCCACAAAGGACTTGATGAGGCGGGCCCGTATCTCGATGGCGGGTCCGCTTCTTCCTTGCCGCTCCCCTGATGCCCTCTTCGCCCCTGCTTTCAGACGATGCCGCCGTTGGCGCGGAGAACCTGACCGTTGACCCAGCGGGCCGGGCCCGCGAGGAACGAGACGACCTCGGCGATGTCTGTCGGCGTACCGAGGCGTTCGAGCGGCGGCTGCGCGGCCATGCGCGCGACGGTCTCCTCGTCCTTGCCGTCGAGGAACAGCGCCGTGGCTGTCGGACCGGGGGCCACCGCGTTCACCGTGATGTCGCGGCCGCGCAGTTCGCGGGCGAGGACCAGGGTGATCGCCTCGACCGCACCCTTCGTGGCGGCATAGGCCGCGTACCCGGGAAGGGCGAGACCGAGCACCGAGGTGGAGAAGTTGACGATCGCGCCGCCGTCGCGCACGCGGCGCGCGGCCTGCTGGTCGACCACGAAGGTGCCGCGGATGTTGGTGCGGTGCAACCGGTCCAGCCGGTCGAGATCCAGTTCGGCCACCGACGCCAGATACATGGTCCCGGCGGCGTGGACGACGACGTCGATCCCGCCGAAGGTCTTCTCGGCGGTGTCGAACAGCGCCGAGACGGCGCTCTCGTCGGCAACGTCGGCCTGGACCGCGATCGCCTGGCCGCCCGAAGCGGTGATCGCGTCGACCGCGGCCCGCGCCTCGTCCTTGTTGCCGCCGTATCCGACGACGACCGCGAATCCGTCGGACGCCAGCCGCTCGGCGGACTCCCTGCCGATGCCCCGCGATCCGCCGGTGACGATCGCTACGCGTGTCATGATGCACTCCCATCAGGCGTTTCCATTGATAACATCATCAAGATATCACCGATATCGAACCAGCGCTACCGGCTTGGTGTTATCGTTGATACATGACGTTGACGACGAAAGACCGGCTGGTCCGCGCGGCGGCGGAACTTCTGCTGGAGGGCGGGCGAGACGCGTTGTCGACGCGTGCGGTCAGCGCCGCCGCGGGAGTGCAAGCACCCACGCTCTACCGCACCTTCGGCGACAAGGACGGTCTCCTCGACGCTGTCGCCACCTATGGCTTCCAGAGTTACCTGTGCGAGAAGCACCATCTCGGCGAGACCGAGGACCCGGTGGACGACCTCCGGCGCGGCTGGGATCTGCATGTCGAATTCGGCCTGTCCCAGCCCGCGTTCTACATGCTCATGTACGGCGAACCCCGCGTCCGCGAAGCACGCCAGGAGGCGGACGCGATGCTCCGCCGGATCGTCGAACGCATCGCCGAGGCCGGAAGACTGCGCGTACCGGTCGAACGAGCCGCCCAGTTGGTGCACGCGACCGGGATGGGCGTGATCCTCTCGCTCATCGCGAGCCCACCCGAAGAGCGCGACGCGGACCTGATCACCGCCGCGCGCGAACACGTCATCGCGACCATCACCGCCGAAAGCTTGGAGGCCGCTTCGGACATCCCCAGTCGTGCGATCGCGCTCAAAGCCGCCCTGGAGAAGGATCCCGGGGACGCGCTGACCCCGGCCGAGCACGCGATGCTCGCCGAGTGGCTCGATCGCGTCGCGCGGTGAGCTACCGGCCGACGGCCCTTGCCGCCGCGACGGCCTGCCCGGCGTAGGACCGTCCGAAAAGGACGGTGTGCACCAGGAGCGGGAACAGTTGATGCGCGCCGATCCGGTCGGTCCAGCCCTCGGCGAGCGGGGCGACCTCCTGGTAGGCGGCCAGCACCCGGTCGAGCAGCGGACAGCCGAACAACTGCAGCATCGCCAGATCGGTCTCACGATGACCGCCGTGTGCGGCCGGGTCGATCAAGGCCGCCTCGACGGCACCCCACAGAACGTTGCCGTTCCACAGATCCCCGTGCAGACGGGCAGGAGGTTCGGCCGGTCCGGAAATCTCCGGAAGCCGCGTGCAAGCCTGTTCGATCGCGGCCGCTTCGTCGGCGTCCAACGTGCCCTCGTCGACAGCGCGGCGGACATACGGCAGGACGCGGTGCTCGGCATACCACCGCGGCCATTCCTCCCCCTGCGCGTTCTCCATCGGAGCGACACCGATCCACGCGTCGACGGGCCCCTCCGGCGGAGCCGCGCCGAACGCGGGCGCTCCGGCCGCGTGCAACGCCGCGAGCCCCCGCCCCAGCCGTTCCGCCGCGTGGTGTGTCGGCCGACCTCCGCCGACCAGTTCCGTGACGAGCCATTCGTCGTCGTGGCCGCGGACCTCTGGCACCCGGACGGCTTCGGCCTCACCCAGCCACCGCAGTCCCGCCGCCTCCGCGGACGTCGCGTTCCGGGCATGCCCCCGTTTGACGACCACCGTGTCGCCGCTGTCCAACACCACTTCGGTGACCGCGCCCGAGAGCCCCCTCTCCTCGGCGACCGCTCGTCCGGTGATCCGCATGGCCGCCTCGGCAGGCATCGAAACCTGGGTCATGCCCAGCAACCTACCTCCACCGATCGGGTGAACGCTCGTTGTCTAGGGTGCTTTCAGGGGAACTCCAGGTGTTTTTCGTTTCCGAGGGGAGATCGGCCGTGCCCGAACGTCCGAGAATTCGTCATGCCGTCATCGCCGTGATGGCCGGCGTCGCGCTGGTCGGCTGCACGCCACCGTCGAACATCGGCCAGGCCAGAAGCGCCGCCGCCACGACGTCCGGAGAGGCGCCCGCCGGCCCGTCGCCGACGACGACGGAGATGCCGTACCTGACCACCACCCCCACGCTGGAAGTCACCGGCGACGCGGTCAAACCGGGTACGAAACTCAAATTCGGCGAGCAGGCGATCATCCCGTTCTACAGCCGGTACGCGAAGGGCGTCGTCGGGCTCACCGTCACCGTCGAATCGGTGAAGGCACCCGACGCCGACATCGACGGTCTGCCGCTCAAGGACGAAGACAAGGCCAAACTGCGCGGAAAGAACTTCTTCTTCTTACCTAACCAGGTAGACTTCTCGGGGTACTAGCAGGTCAGAGCACCGAGGCTAGACGACCCGCTAGGGCAATCCATGCGATATCCATGCCTTACGGAGACGACCATGCCCCGGAAGCCCCTACCTCTCGGCAGCCACGGCGACATCCGCCTCTACGGCTACCGCGACAACCTCTGGATTCCGAAGGGAGACCTTCCGGAGAGAATTCGTCTGCCTCGTTGGCGGGCAGTTACCAACTACCGAGGTTTCAACGGCCAGACCCGCCAGATCGAACGCACTGGTACCAGTGCCACCGACGCCACCGACCGCCTACGGCGTCATGTTGCCGAGCTGAACGCCATGCATGCCGTCGCCTCTGTATCGCCCACGTCCGCCCTCACCATCACAGAAGCGGATCCAGCGGACCTCTCCAACGTCGATCGCTATCTCCTCACTTTGATTCCCCAGCTGACTCTCGGTGCCCCCCTAAGCATCACCTCCCGCGTAGCCGATGGAATCCCCACCTACCTCGCCCGGGTCAAGGATGAGTGCACAGTCAGAACCGTTGATCGGTACATCAGCACGTTGCGAACTCACGTCGTTCCTCAGCTCGGGCGGCTTCTGTACACCGAATGCACTGTCAACCGGCTTCAGCTGTTTGACTCGGGGCTCGTCAGCCATCGCCGCGTCAAGCCGAAGAACGGCAAGACCAAGCAGGCCGCGACCAAGCTCACGCCCAGGAGTCGGCAGGTCGTGCGTGAGGTCGTCCGCGGGCTCATGCAGGTCGCTGTCGATGAGGGCATTCTTGACCACAATCCGGTCAAGTCGATGCGTCGCATCAAGGGTGGCGCTCAGAACCCCGCGAGGGCCTTGCCAGCTGAGACCGTGCCGGCTTTCTTTGCCGCGGTCGACAACGACCAGCGGGCTGTGGATCAGGATCTTTCCGCGATCATCCGGGCGCTGTTCGGACTTGGCACTCGCATCGGGGAGACCCTGGCGATCACCTGGCGGTATGTAAACCTGTCGGACGCACCGATCAGGCGAACCGCCTTCGAGGGAACCCCTGACGAAAGCCACCGAACGATCCCGCCCCGATACATCTGGATCAACGGCAACATCACCGAGCCGGACCTGGCGCCACGGTACCGGGCACCAGTCAAGACGAAGCGGTCGAACCGAGTAGTCGCAATCCCCGACTTCCTGTATCTGCTGCTCACTCTTCGTAAGAGCGCGGACGCCTCAGATGACGAGCCCGTGTTCCTGAACCCTGGACCTGATACCTGGCGCTCGCCGAAGCGTGTGAGTGACGCCGTCTGTGCGTTGCGAGAGCGCATCGGCATACCCGGTTTGAAGACCCACACTGGCCGCAAGACCGCATCGACAGTGCTCTACAACAACGGCTTCCGGGACACGGACCTTTCGGACCAGTTCGGGCATGCCACCGCTGACTTCACCCGTTCCAATTACGTCGACCCTGCACCAGCAAATCCTGAGGCCGCAGTGGTCCTTGACCGTGCCTACAGCGAGGAACCCTAGGCAAGACGAGAGCGTCGACCCCCGAAAGGTCGACGCTCTCGTGTATCTCGCCCGTCGGTCGTCCCTACCAGCCCTGCTGGAACGCCCTGCAGTGAAAAGGGTAGCGCAGGGCCTGCATGGAACCAGGAATGCAAAAAGCCCCGCCAAGCGGCCAGCTCGACGGGGCAAAACCGCGGCACCCTCCTCAGTGGAGCTTCGCTGCCACCTCACGAATCAGCGCGGCCGATCGCTTCGGCGACAACGCCGCCGATTGCAGCAACTCGAACTGCCGCAGGTACACCTGGATCTGCGACGGGTCGACGACGTTGTGCTCGCCGGCCTGCGCCTCGATCGACACCATGTTCTCGTCGTAGATCGCGAACGTCGCCAGCGGGTACACCGGCCATGCCGTCGTGAACGGAATCACACGGAGGTCGATGGACGGCACCGTGAGTGCCTGCTCGGCCATCTGCTCCAGCTGGTCGATGAGGGTCTCGGTGGTACCGAACCGGGCCCAGAGCGCCGCCTCGCCGAGCACGAACTTGAAGGACCTGCCTGGTTCGGTCAGGGCTTTCTGGCGGGCCATGCGCGCGGCGACGATCTTTTCACGCTCGGCCTCGTCGGCGCCGAACGCGGCTGGACCGCCCGGGATGGAGAGCGCTTCGCGCGCGTACGCCTCGGTGTGGAGGATGCCGGGGCACATCCCGTGAAGGAAGTCGCGGCTCACCTTGGTCATGCGCTCGATGCTGCCGATCGCCTCCTGCGCATTGGCGCCTCCGCCGCGGGCGTAGAAGGTGTGCAGCCAGCTCTTGTGCTCGTGGTGGGCAGCCTCGGCGAGCTGGTGCAGTTCGTCCCGGATGCCGGCGTCGAGCTGTAGTTTGTCAGCCCACGCGTCGACGTCCTCGTGGGTGGCGGTCTGCCGCCCGGTCTCGAGCTTGGACACCCGGGACTGTGTCCAGGTGAGACGGCGGGCGAGTTCGCTGCCGGAGATGTCGGTGGCCGCCCGGAGTTCGTGCATGCGGGCGGCCAGCCGAGCCTGGTTGGGGAGGATGGGCCTGGGCACTGGTTATCGCCTCAGCTCGCCACCGGCAGGTGCACGGCCAGCTCCGGCCGCGCCGAGACATAGTCCCTCCAAGGGATGCCGCGGTCGAGCGCTGTTTCGCGCCACGCCTCGGCCTGGGCAAGCCGTGTGGGGTCGTCGACGAGTCGGGATCCGAGCCAGCTTCGCCGCTCGTCGTCGGCATAGACCATCTCGTAGAGGCGGTCGTCGAGGAGCCAGTAGTCGTGGTTTTCCGGTAGGTCGGCTGGCCACGGGTCATTGGCCGCGAGCGGGATGATGCGGACGTCTTCGCCGGCGTCGACGTTCGGCGCGTACGCCCACGTGAGTTCGTATCGGAGGTAGTCGGTCAGGGGTTCGCGAACGACGTGGACGCGGCTCATCGACCGTCCGGCCGCAGCGGCGGGGCGGACGACGTCGGTGACCCACCAGTCGTTCTCGGGATCGAGGTCGAAGTCGACGCCGGCGAGGAACGCCGCGTAGGCGGCGTCCTCGTCGGGCGACCCGTAGGACTGCAGCGTTTCCAGCCGGTAGGCCCGGTTGGTGAACGTGCGGAAGAGGTCGTCGAACTCTGACCCGATCGGGATCAGAGAAGTCACAGAAGGCCTCGCTCCTTCGCGATCTTCATTGCGGCGACGAGGATCTGCGGGTCGATCTTCACTCCGCCCTCGTCGGGCAGGTAGCTCGGCAGTTCGGAGTTGGGTACGTGCGTCCCCTGGACGACGAACGTGCCGTCGTCCGCGTCCACGTGGACGGAGGGGCAGCCGTTCTTCCCCGACTGCGGGTCCTTGGCGAGAAGCTCCAGTCGCATGTTCCGACCTTCCTATGCGAGGGGTATTCGACTCGCTCATGGTGTCTCCTCGGGTCGTCATGGTCAACAGTCGGCCGATCGGGTCACGCCCTCTTGACCCTAGGATACCCCTCGAATAGTGTCAGCCTCGATGACGCCGGAGGGTGTCTGAACAACTCCAAGACCTGTCGCAGGCTCGGGCTGGACCCCGACCGCCCCCGAGCCTGCGGCATCCCACTCGACACCCCGTAGCGGATCTTGTGCATGCAGTTGTGGTCACGGTGGGTCATTGCGCGTAACGGGTGTTGCTCCATCCGGCTGGCATGGCGTCAGGCAAGATGCGTAGTGCAAGGCCAAATGGTGAACTGGATCTCATTTACGGTCAGAACTGAATGCTTTTCACGCCCCGGCTCCAACCAGTAACGGTCGGTGCGCAACACGACGAACCGTCCGCTACCGGACATCCTGGGGAGGGTGAGGCAGATGACGCACACGCAGACTCCGGCCGCCACCGTAAGAGGCATGCAGGGCCAGATCTTCGACATCTGCGTGGAGAAGGGTCTCGCCCCGAGCGACAGCTGGAACCTGGGCGCACTCGCACTTGCGCACACCGCGTATTACGAGGACGGCGAGATCCACGAACGCTGTATCACCCTGAAGCCACGCGGCATGTCGGAAGAGCAGCTTGAGGCGATCCTCGAGCGTGCGCTGGCTGACGTTCGCCAGCGCCGAGCCGTGGATTAGCTCGTCGCCTCCTGCGATCGCACCATCTCGATCGATCGCCCCTCGAACTCATCTGCTTCAAGAATCTCCTCGGCATCAACGCCGGCACGCTCCGCCTGTTCGGCCAGCAACGTCTTCCGCATCAAGTACAAGTGAGCCTTCCGCGAGGGCTCACTGAGCTGCTGGAACACTGACGCGACTTCGCGCTGCGAGATTGTCGGCCCGCCAGGCCGCTCAGGCGCGAGCCCCGGGTCGAGGCCTCCGAGTCTGAGCAGTTCGGCCGCGTCCAGGCCTACGACCTGGGCGGCGGAAACGACGTTGTCGGGAGTCGGCGTGTACTCGACGACGATCCCCTTTGCGACCGTCCTCTCCCCTTTTTCGATGTGCTGCCACGTTGCCGCGGAGAAACCAGCAGCATCGCTCGCCGCACGCAAGCTCAGCTTGGCTTCTTCCCGCTTTCGCTTGAGGAGCTCCCCGAGCGGCCATGGACCGCGTCGCCCCTGTGTTTCTGTCACGGTCAGCAATGATGAGGCAACCCTTGCTTTCACGCCACGTGAACACCTGTTCGACTCACCGTGTTTACACAGCTCAGAAGGGGTTTGGACACGAGAACTTTCGTAAACATTGCATGTTTACAAAAGTTCACATAGCCTTTCGTTCATGACCGATACGCCACTCGTCACCACCCGCCCCTGGGTCGAGCTGAAACGGATCATCGAGCTCGATGGCAACTGGAAGCAGGACGCCCTCGCCGAGGGCGTCGGCGTCTCCAAGGCCTACATCTCGCAGCTCCTCACCGGGCACCGACCGCCGAGCCGCAGCATGATCCAGCGCTTCGCCGAACTGCTCCGAGTTCCCTGCACGATGATCGAGCCACCGAACCCGCCCACCCGGTGGGCTTACCGACTCGACGAGGTGGCCGCGCGGATCGGCCTCACCGAGAAGGACGTCCTGGACCTCGTCCAGTCCCGTCAGCTGACCCCGCTGCTCGCCGGCGGGCACGTCCTCATCACCGACAAGGCCCTCGACGACTTCTTCAGCCGCGAGGCCGAAAGTGACGACGTTTCCTGCGGTGATGCCGCATGAGCGACACCAGGCCTGCTCCCGCCGTCCTCGCCGGCATCGACCCCACAGCGTGGATGTCGCCCCGCGAAGTAGGCGAGATCATCGGCAAGTCGAAGTGGACCGTGCACACCATGTGCAAGAACGGTGTGCTCGGCGCCCGCCGCGTCGGGAACCGGTGGAAGATCTCCGGCGCCCACGTCATCGCGCTGCTGACCGGCACGGACAATCAGGCCGCGCCCGCGACGGAGGCGTCGTGAACCGCGCCGTGTACTCCGCCGAGGCCAAGACGGCGACCCTGGTTGTTCCTGAAACGCCCGACGACTGCAAGCACTGCGGGATGCTCGGCACGCCCGCGGTCGCCGGTGTCTACTGGGAATCCGCGACCAGCACGACGTTCGGCTACACGGAACCCTGCGCTTCCTGTCTCCCCCAGGTTGTCGAGGACGCCCTCGCCGACAGCTGCACAGGTACCCGCGTAACCGTCGAGCAGTTCATCGTCGAACCGGCTGACGCCAGGATCATGGCGGCCGCCGCATGACAACCGCCACGCACCTGCATCAACTCGGCATCGACCCGACGATCGCTGAGCTCGTCCTTCCGCCTGGCGCAGATCGGCGCGAATGGCTCCGTGTTCGGCGGTCCGGCATCGGCGGCTCGGACGCCTCGACACTCGTCGGGCTGTCGAAGTACACGTCGGTCGTCGAACTTTGGATGGACAAGTCCGGCCAGCTTCCGCTGATCACCGACGAAACTCCTTCCGAGGCCGCCGAGATGGGCCAGCTGCTGGAGCCGATCGTGCGGGACCGTTTCGCTCGGCTTCACGACGTCTCCGTCGAACTGGCCGGAACCTACCGGTCTCGCGAGTTCCCGTGGATGCTGGCGAACCCGGATGGCATCGTCAACCGTGCCCGCGGCTACGAGGGCAAGACCTGCAACCAGTTCGTCGGGCACGAGTGGGCGAACGGACAGACCGCCGACCACGCTGAACTGCAGGCGCAGTGGGGCATGGCCGTGACCGGTCTCCCGGCATGGCACGTCGCTGTCCTGATCGGCGGGCAGCACAACGAGTACCGGCTCATCGAGCGCGACAACGAACTGATCGAGGTTCTCGTCGACGTGTCCCGGCGGTTCTGGTTCGACCACGTCAAAACCGGTGAGGCGCCGGAGTGGGATGGCTCGGACGCCGCGACGAAGTTCCTCGCCGAGCGGTATCCGACGTCGCTCGGCGGCGATGTCGACATCGACCCGGACGAGCGCGACGACATCCTGCTCACCCGCGCAAAGACCACTGCGGCCGCCAAGGCCGCCTCGGCAGACGAGGACGCGGTGAAGAACCGGGTCCGCGGCCTCATCGGCGACGGCGACCGGCTGATGTGCGGCGACCAGGAAATCGCGACCTGGCGCAACACCGGGAAGTTCTTGGAAAAACGGTTCCGCGCCCAGCATCCCGACCTCGCCGCCGCCTACACCCACACCGTCCAAACGACGGAACTCGACACTGAGCGGCTCGCCGCCGAACATCCCGCCGCCTATGCGGCATGCCGGGCGCGGGTCCTCAACTTCAAGTCCTGACGCATCAACAGCCAGCCCACCGTCATTCAGGGAGCACTATCCACATGGGAACTGACCTGACCCAGCGCGTCCGCCGCAACACCAGCGGCGAGAAGGCGCCTGCCCGTACCGACGCTGACGAGAAGGCCACGCGCGAAGAAGCCGGACGAAAGATGCTCGGCACGCAGATCGCGCAGATGCAGAACTCGTTCCAGGCGGCGATGCCGCGCGGGACCGAGGCAGCGCAGCTTGTGCGGGACGCGATGACCTGCCTCCGCCAGACCCCCAAGCTCGCAACGTGCGAGCCCCAGTCTGTGCTCGGCGCGCTGATGACCTGCGCACAGCTCGGTCTCCGGCCCGGTGTGCTTGGCCACGCATGGGTGCTGCCGTTCTGGGACAACCGGTTCGAGTGGCTCGACGACCGCGGCCGCAAGCGCACCGGTGGTTTCCGGGCGCAGCTGATCGTCGGCTATCAGGGCATGGTCGCCTTGGCGTACCGCTCGGATCAGCTGCAGGACCTTGTCGCGCGCACGGTCTACGAGAACGACGTCTTCGAGGTCGAGTACGGACTCGACGACAAGCTGGTCCACAAGCCGCTCATGACCGGCGACCGCGGCGAACCGATCGCGTACTACGCCGTCGCGAAGCTCACTACGGGCGGCCGCGTGTTCTACGTGATGAGCCACCCGGACATGCTGGAGTACCGCGACAAGTACGCGATGGCGAAGAACCGTGATGGCGAGATCGTCGGGCCGTGGCGGGACAACTTCGAGAGCATGGCGCTGAAGACGTGCGTCCGTCAGCTATCGAAGTGGCTGCCGAAGTCGACGGAGTTCGCGTCGGCGATCGAGGCGGACGGCACGATCCGTGTGGACGCCTCCCCGAACCCGGACGCGATGCTGCACGGCGAGCAGCCCCTGCCAGATCTCGACGGTGAGGTTGTCGATCACCAGCCGGACGCGGCAGCCGAAAAGTCGGCGACCGAGGGCGCCGACCCCGTCCCCACGGTGGACGAGCATCAGATGAAGCGGCTGCACGCCCAGCTCGGCGAGCTCGGCGTGACCGACCGGGACCGGCATCGCACGCTAGCAATGCTGCTACAGCGCGAGATCTCCTCGGCGAACGACATCACCGCAGACGAGATGCCCAAGCTGATCGAAATGCTGGCCGACATCCTCAAACAGGGCGACCCGAAGGCCGTCCTTCAGGCCACCCTCGCCCAACTTGGCAACGGAGAGTCGTGAAGCCGCTGCTGCTGCGTGGCAACGCCCGCGCGCTCCCGATCGCGGACGAGTCCGTCGACCTGATCGTCACCAGCCCGCCGTACTTCGGGCTCCGCTCCTACCAGGACGGCGGCGAGCACTACATGGGGCAGATCGGTGCGGAGGCCTCGCCACGCGAGTTCATCGACGCGCTGATCGAGTGCACCCGCGAAATGACGCGCGTGCTCAAACCTACCGGCAGCATCTTCGTCAACCTCGGCGACAAGTACAGCGGCGCCCAAGGCCAAACGCAGATCAACATCGGTGGGCGAAAGCACATGACCGATACTGCCGCGACGTGGCGGCAGACGAACCCGCGTCGAACTGGCATCCCGAACAAGTCGCTCATGCTGCTGCCGGAGCGTTACCGGGTTGCCTGCGTAGACCAGCTCGACCTGGTCGCGCGGGCTGTGCTGGTCTGGTCCAAACCGAACGGTCTGCCAGAGTCGGTGACCGACCGGGTGCGCCGCTCGCACGAAGACTGGGTGCACCTCACCAAACTGCCCAGGTACTACGCCGACGTCGACGAGATCCGTGACCCGCCGTCCGGCTATACCCGTCCGAACGGAACCGGCCGCGAGCCGCGCGGCGGGCAGAAGCCGCGGAAAATGCTTGACGCTACGAACCCGCGCGGCCGCGTTCCCGGCTCCGTATGGGAGATCCCGACCCAGCCGCTCCACGCGCCGGCTTCGCTCGGCGTTGACCACTTCGCCGCGTTCCCGATGGAGTGGCCACGCCGACTCATCACCGGCTGGTGCCCGCCCGACGGCGTCGTGCTCGACCCCTTCGGCGGCACCGGCACCACCGCCCTCGTCGCCACCATGCTCGGCCGCCGAGGCATCTCGCTCGACCTCTCCGCCGACTACGCCCGGCTCGCTACCTGGCGAGCGGGCGACGCTAAAGAGCGAGCACGCGCAGCTGGAGTCGACGCGACGAACGTGTCGCCGGAGATCCCGGGTCAAACCGCGCTCTTCCCGAACGAGGCGTCAGCATGACAACGCCGCGCGGTCCCGGGGCGCTGACGGCGCACGAGGCCCGCGCGGCGCTCGTCGACTACCTCGCGCAGTGCATCCGCGACGCAGAGCACTACGAGCAGCACGGTGAACCCGAGCGCGCGCAGGCGTACCGAGACGTCGTCGACGACCTCAGCGCGCTGCTCCGGCGATGGGACATCGCCACCGAACAACCTCGCCCGCCGTAGTCCGGCCTGGGCACCGAGCACAACCTACGAACCACCCCGCACGAAAGGCCTCCCCTCATGCCACGCGACCACGCACGGCTGTCGCTCAGTATCTGGGCCAACGAAGACTTCAAGGCGTGCACTGCAGGCGAGCAGCGTGTCTTCATGCTGCTGATCTCGCAGGAGCGCATCAACCGCGCGGGTGTGATCGACCTGAGGGAACGCCCGTGGTCGAAACTGGCGTCCGACACGACACCGGACGACATCCGCACAGCGCTAAAGGGCCTGGAATCCCGACGGTTCGTCGTGATCGACTACGACACCGAAGAGCTGCTCGTCCGCACCTTCATTCGCGGTGACCGGATCTATCGGCAGCCGAACGTGCTGAAGAACGCGCTGAACGCGGCACAGCAGGTGCAGTCGGCGAAGTTGCGGTCGGTGCTCGCCGACGAGCTGCGGCTGTGTGTGCCGTTGATCCCGAGCGATCGTCGGGATCCGGACGCGAATCGTGAGGGTGTCGCAGCCCTGGCCGATCGGCTGTGCCCGCCGTCGTCCCCTCCCCCGGGAAACCCTTCCGATAAGGGTTCCGCGAAGGGTTCCCCGAACCCTTCCGCGAAGGGTTCGCTGGAGGTCCCCGAATTGCCCGATTCGGAACCCTTCCCCGAAGGGTTTCCGGAAGGGTTCGTCGAACCCCCTGGGGAGGGGGAGGGGGTTGGGGAAGCTTCTAAGTCACCAGATTTAGTGGTTGCTACGCGCGCACACGCACGCGAGGACGTGCCCCCTGGCGTCGACAATCGACGTCGCAAGATCGACGCACTCAACGCGACAGCAACCCGATCGGAGACCCGTACGCTCATCGCCGCTTGGACGAGCGGACACATGACGCCACTGAGCCAGAAGAAGATCCAGCAAATGGCCGACGAGGTCGACCGGGCCGTTCGCGCCGGGCGGGACATCGAGTGCCTCGCCGCGGCCCTCCGTACCTGGAATGCCCGGGCCGATGTGTACTCGCCGAAGATGCTCATCGAGCTCTACGACGACGCGGCCGGACGCAAGAACGCGGGCCAGTCCGCCGAGCAGCCCTTGGTAGACAAAAACGGCATGCCGCGCATCGATCCGCAGAACATTCCCGACGAGTACCTCGACCGCGCCACAGTCGACAGGATCCTTGGCCCGGACCACACCTCGCCGCCGTTCTACGAGCCCGATGCCGATCCGGAGTTCCCGCGCGACGAGACCGAGCTGCAGCAGCGACACGACTTCTTCCAGGCATGGATGGCTGAGAGGCTCGCCGAGCGCCGCCCGAAGGCACGCCGAAGCCTGATCCGCGCATGGAACGCGAAGCGCGAGGTGGCTTCGTGACCGAGCACGACGACCCATTCGGGGAGGGCGGCTACGGTGACGGCACTCCCCTGCCGCAGTACAGCCACGGTTCCGAGGAGATCGTCCTCGGCAACATGATCGCCCTTGGCGAGAAGGCGGTCACCGAACTCGAAGGCGTCCTTGCGGAGCAGGACTTCTACCTGCCTGCCCACCAGGCCGTGTACCGGGCGATCGTGGCCGTCCTCAACCGGGGCGGCCGGACGGACGCGGTGTCGGTGGCGCTCCACATCAGCGAGCACCTGACGCAGACCGACGAGCTGCAGAAAATCGGCAACGCGACGCACCTCCACACACTGCTCAGCAGGGCAGGAGGCGGTGTCGGAGCCATGCTCTACCACGCCGACATCGTGACCAAGTTCGCGCTCAAACGGCGCATGGTCGAGGCCTCGGCGAGGATCGCCGATCTCGCGCAACGCCCAGTCGACGACGTCGACGGGATGCTCGACCAGGCGCGCGGGCTGCTCGAAGACATCGCGAAATCGCGCGAGTCCCGCGATGGACGCGACGGCGCCTGGATCTCCGACCTCGTCAACGCACGCCTGATGCACTACACCGAGCCCAAGGCTCCGCGGCTGGCCACCGGTTTCCACGATCTCGACGAGATCCTCGAGGGCGGCCTGGAGCCCGGCACGTTCACCGTCGTCGGCGCGCGGCCCGGCATCGGCAAGTCCATGATCGGGTTCCAGTTCGGGCTGAACATCGCGATGACATTCGTCGAGGCGGCTCAGGACCTCGCCAAGGGCACCGTGTTCGCCAGCGCCGAGATGTCCCGCTGGGAACTCACCGACCGCGCGATCGCCCAGATCGGCGGCGTCCGGCTGAGCCACCTGACCCGCCGGACCCTGTCCGAGGACGACTGGAATCGGGTCTACACGGCCCGACACAAGCTGCAGGACGTGCCTCTGTGGGTCGAAGACCGCCCGGACATCACGCCCGCGCGGCTGCGCAGCATGGGCCGCACGATGAGCCGGACCAAGGCCGGCTGCGGGCTGATCGTCATGGACTACCTGCAGCTGGCGACACCCGATAGGCGCATGGCGTCGCGGCTCGAAGAGGTCGGTGACATCTCGCGGCGGATGAAGCTCCTGGCGAAGGAGCTCGACTGTGCGGTGATCGGCTTGGCGCAGCTGAACCGCAACGTCGAGTCCAGGTCGTCGCCGCGGCCGATGAAGTCGGACCTGCGGGAAGCCGGGAACTTGGAGCAGGACGCGGACAACATCCTGATGCTCTGGAAGGACCCCGACGAGCCGGACTCGTTGCGGATCACCGTCAGCAAGCAGCGGCAGGGGCCGGAGGGCGAAGTGACGATCGCGTATCAGCCTCAGTTCGCCCGTGGGCGGTCGCTGACGCGCCTGCACGTCGTCTGACCCCGACGAGGCTACTGAGGGACCCTGGGGCTCCATAGGCCGTCCTTTGTGGCCCCCTTCGGTCGCCGACGTGCATGCGAGACCAGAGCCAGCACAGCCGGCGTCTGATCGCTCCGCTCTCCGCCGCTACGCCAATTCGGGCAAGCCACACTCACCTCTTGCATGTTTACAAAAGTTCACATAGCCTTTTGTGAACCAGCCGATGGAAGCCTCTCCCAGGAGGACGACATGACCGCCCGCATCAACATCCCGAAGCCGAAACCGCCCACCCAGCCCCGCAAACACACCCAGGCCATCCCCGCCCACCTCGCTGGCCACCCGACCGCCTCGCTCTCCACGGTCTGGACCTACGACACCCGCGACCCACACGCCGTGCAGATCGACTTCCGCCAGGAGAAGAACACCACCTGGCTGTTCGACCGCTCGCTGCTCCTCGACGGCCTGACCTCCCCCGCTGGCGAGATGGACGTCCAGGTCTTCCCCAGTGACGACAGCCAGCACGTCATCATCCGGCTCCGAGTCCCCGGCGAAGGCCAGGCGGACATCGCGTTCCCGATCGAGGACGTCCGGCAGTTCCGCAACATCACGTACGGCATGGTCCAGGTCGGCGCCGAGCCCGAGCAGATCGTTCCTGGCGTCGAGAGTTTCCTCCGCAAGGCAGCCGAACACCTCGGCGGTGACTCGTGAGTCGCGAAATCCGCCGTGTCCCGTTCGACTTCGACTGGCCGCTCAACAAGGTCTGGCACGGCTACCTCATGCCCAGGCGCCTTGTCGACGAGACGCCGTGCCCGGCGAACTGCAGCAACGGCTATTCCGATCACGCGAAGGCGCTGCGGGACCTGTGGTACGGGCACTCCCCCTTCGATCCCGCCACAACCGGCTCGGTCGCGCTCACCTCCAGCACTCCGGCAGTTCGCGCCTTCGCCGAACGCAACGTGGCCCGCTCTCCCGAGTACTACGGCCAGGGCGAAGACGTCATCGTCCGCGAAGCCGCTCGGCTTGCTGAGCTGTGGAACAGCCAGTGGTCTCACCACCTGACCGATGAGGATGTCGCTGCCCTCGTCAGGGCCGGACGCCTTCGCGACCTTACCGACACCTGGACCCGGGGCGAGGGCTGGAAACCGAAGATCCCTTCGGTCATTCCTACCGCTGCCGAAGTGAACGAGTGGTCCCTTTATGGACTGGGGCACGACGGCATCAACGAGTCCATCGTCGTTCGCGCACGATGCGAACTCGACGGCCAGCCCGTCGAGTGCCCCGCTTGCAGCGGCCACGGATCGTTGGAAGCGTTTCCTTGCCAGCGCGCCGAGGCCGATGCGTGGCAAGCCACGCCCCCGCCGAACGGCGACGGCTGGCAGATGTGGGAAACCGTCTCCGAAGGTTCGCCCGTCTCCCCGGTGTTCGCGACCGCCGAAGACCTTGCGCAGTGGCTGACCACCGCCGAGGGCGGCAAGAACGCTGGCCCCTCGCGCCGTCCGATGACGATCGAGCAGGCCCGCGGCTTCGTCGAAGCGGGCTGGGCTCCGTCGTTCTTCGGCAACGCGGGCGGATTGCACGACGGCGCGGCCTACGTGGGAACCGAAGCGGCCGTGGGCAAACTGTTCGAACAGGACGGCAAGTCATGACCGAGCCGGACTTCCTCGACCTGCTGCTCGGCGTGTGGCGCGCCGACATCGAGTCCGTCGAGTTCCCGACGTTTGCCGACCTGCTCATCCCGCCGCCTCGGCAGAACCAGCACATGCCGAGCGAACCCGGCGGCAACCAGTGAACCCCGGCAGAGAAGCGGCGCTTCTCGACGACATCCGTGCCGCGATTACCGCCGGCTTCCGGACCGTCGTCGACATCAGCCGCCACGTCCAGACGGCCAGCACCGGGCGAGGCGAGACCGGCTACCCCGACCACGAAGTCGTGCACGGCCTCGGGCACCTGACCCGCGTGGGCGAGCTCGACTGCATCGCCACGAACCCGCCGCGGCGCTGGGAGTACCAGCTCCGCACCACGCACACCCGAACGCTCGACTGCATCTGCGGCCCGGTCATCACCGCGCCCGGCATCCACCAGCACCACGGTCCCGAGCCGCACGTGTTCGTCGCTGCCAACGGCGACGACATCGCGCCGGACGGCACCGCCACCGAAATCCACCAGTAGCCCCAGGAGAACCAGCCCGCCATGACTGAAACCCGTCTCGTCGACGTGATCGGCAGCTACTGCCACATCGATGGGCCCCACGACGACGAAACCATCACCGACGCCGCAACCTCCGTTGCCGAACTCGTCCGCTACCTCAACCACGCCACCCAGGCCCCCGTCGCCGAACGGACGCTGCAGTGGGCCGCGACGACCTACCGGATCGTGTCGAACCTGTCGACGGCCCTGCACAGGTGCGACCAGTTGTTCGCGCAACTGATCAGCGGCCTGGAAAAGCAGGCCCGCAATCCCCGACTGTACGACGACCGGCGCGATCGGCCGGGCGCCCTGACCGCGAACGAAGCTGCGGATGAACTGCAGTCACTTCGGCCGATGCTCGGGCAGGTGACGTCCGCTTTGGACCGTGCCCGGGTGCTCACCGTCCACCTCGGCAACGACGCCTAGCGGTTTTAGCCCTCCGCTCACAAATCCTCCAGCAGCAAGGAGAACCAGCCCGCCATGACGAAAGCCGACAAGCGTCCCGAGACCATCGCCGATCTCCCGGAATCGAGCACCGAGCCTGTCCCTCTCGCGCAGATCGAACTCGACGGCCACGCCGTCAACAACGGACTGTTGAAAGCCGCCGACGAGTTCGTCGCGTTCTTCAAGATCCTCTACCAGGACGACCTCGTCGTGGACTTCATCGGAAACCGGATGACCATCGGTCGAGCGCGGAGCGCCGAGGAGCTCGCGAAGGAGCTCAAGGCGAAGCAGGACGGATGGGACAAAACGAACAGTGAGAAGGTCGCCGCCGAGAAACGCGACAAGCTCAAGATCGGCGACAAGTTCAACCTCGTTGAGGACTTCTCGTCGTGCCGCCTGTACTCCACGGTTCCGTGCTCGCTGGAGTGGCAGCACCGCGGCAAGCACATCGAGGTCAAGGACGGCGTCGTCACCAAGGTCACCGAAAACACCCGAGGCTGACCGTGCCCGCCGCCCACCAGCCCCGTGTGGCCGCCCTGACTTCCCCACAGGCGCGGCCACGCGGCCTCCCTCCGAACTGCCGCCGCTGCCAGCGGCCCATGGTCAGCCAGCGCGCCAACCAAAGGCCAGCAAATGCGGTCCGGATCAGCGGCCGCCGGCTGTGCCGTGGTTGCCACTGCTGGGCGACGCGCACTGGGCACCTCGACGACTACCCGCGCGCGACCCGCCGCGCGATCGACGTCGCCGAAGACCACGCCCACCTTCACGAGCACGGCCTCACCGACCAGGAGATTGCCCGTCGGCTCGGTATGAAACTCGACAGCCTGCACCGCGCGCTCTACCGCGCCCGGACGTACGAAAGCGCAACAGCATGAGCAAAAGCAGGTCAGCAAAGCGTCGCACCGCGACCCACCGTCCCGCAAAACGGCGCCGCCGTTTCCGGCACGACGATCCGACCGCCGTCGATCTGTTCTCCGGTTTCGGTGGCCTCACCGAGGGCATCCGCCGCGCCGGGTTCGAGACGATCATGGCGGCAAACCACTCCGAGTACAAAGTGGACATCCACGAGGCGAACCACCCGACCGCCGAACACTGGATCGCCGACCTGGTCGACAAGGAATCAGGCGACTACCACGACGTGCGGGACCTCCCCGCAGCTGACCTGCTCGCCGCCGGAGTGAGCTGCGTCAACCACTCGCCGGCCAATACCCAGAAGGCCTACGAGCAAGGGCTGACGTTGTTCGGCATGGACGACCCGGACTACGAGGCGCGGGTGACCCGGTCGGAGCGGGACCGCGCGACGGCGAACTGCGTGCTCCACTACGCCGCTGTGCACCACCCGAGCCTGATCTTGGTGGAATGCACAACTGAGCTCGCGTCGTGGGGTCCGGCCCTGCAGGGCAAGAAGATCGGGGACGGCAGCACCTACAAATGGTGGCTCAAGCAGTTCGAGAACCTCGGCTACCGCCACAAGATCATGTACCTCAACTCGATGTTCTTCGGTGTCGGCCAGTCGCGCGATCGCGGCTACTGGGCGTTCTGGGACAAGAACCTCCCGACGCCGGACCTGGAACATCGTCCGGAATCGTGGTGCGACCGCTGCGACGAGGTCGTGCCCGCGGTGTGGACGTGGAAGACCGGCGTGCCGCCGACCGGTTCCGTGCGGTACGGCCAGCAGTACAACTACCGGTGCCCGCGCTGCCGTCGCGAGGTGTTCCCGCCCGTGACGCCGTCGCTGTACTCGCTCGACCTGACAGATCTGGGGCCCCGCATCGGTGACAGGCCGGTCAAGAAGCAGCGGGACGGCTCGATCGGGCACCTGTCGAGGACGACCATGGCCCGCGCCGAGCGTTGCTTGCAGCGGTTCGGGGACTTCCCGGCCGTACTGCTCCCGGCGAAGGCCGTGCGTGGCACCGAGCGCCACCCGTGGCAGCCGATGGGCACCCAAACCAGCCAGCAGGAAACGGCGATCCTGTCGACCGGTGCGGTGATCGCCGCACACCGCCACAACGGCGACGGCCAGCACCTGACCAGGGCGATGGACACCGTGACAGCGACGCACGAGAAGGCGGTGCTGTTCGCCGCGGTGAACAACTACCAGGGGGCGCCGCGCGGGCTGCACAAGCCGACGTCGACACAGGTCGGGTCCGAAACTCTCAGCCTCGTGTCGGCGGGTGTGCTGCCGTACCGGAAGAACACCGTGCCGACCGTGCACGACGAGGCGATGCCGACCGTCACGTCCGACCAGATCCCCGGTCTGCTGACGGCTGCCGGGTTCATCAAGAACAACGGCTCGTTCGACCAGGCCCACTACCGCGCCCATCCTGTGAGCGACCCGCTCGGCACGCTCGTCGCGTCGAGCGCGAACCAGTCGCTCCTGTTCTCTGGCTGGTACAAGCAGAACGGCTCGATCGAGACCGCGACGGCGCCGCACCCGCTTGCCGATCCGTTCGGCACGATCACCGCCCGCGACACCACGGCGCTGCTCAACGCCGAGTGGCGTGCCGCGCTCTCGGAGCTGACCGTCGAGGACTGCCACTTCCGGATGCTTCGCGCGTACGAGGTCGGAAGGGGGTGCGGGTTCGACACGACTTTCCCCGGCCACGAGGGCGCGTTCGTCGTGTGGGGTTCCGACCGGGACCAGGTCGACGGCTTCGGCAACGCCGTCTCGCCCACCGTCGGCCACTGGGCGGGGGCAAGGCTCCGCGCCTGCCTCCATGGCACAACGGCCGCCGCATGAACCGCCCCGCCAATCACCAGGAGCAGCTCGCGATGAGCAGTCACACGACCGCGAACACCGAAGCCGACCAACTGCAGCAGCGCGTCCAGCGGGCGATCAGCGACCCAGGATCAATTCTTCCGCGCGAGAAGATCGCGCACCTCGACGGCAACGCCGAGCCGATAACGCAATGGAGCACCCGCGCCGTCATGGCGGTAATCCACGGACTGCAGGCCGAGCGCGACACGGCCGTCTCCCTGCTCGCAGGCGACACCCCGTGGCCGACCGACGCCGGTGTTCTCGTCTCACTGCACCAGCAGCTCGACGAGCTAGACCACCAGACTCGGGGCGGAGGTGCGCAGGGCGGGGAAGCGCCGCCGGAAAACGACAGGGACGGGGGCAAACCGAGCAACGTCGCGCCGGAGCCGGGTCGTGGAACGGCTACACCCGCTAACACCCTCCGCCCCGACCAGGCCACCGAACTCGACCAGCTTCGGGAACTCCGGCTCATGGTCAGCCAACTCCTCGGGATCTCCCAACAACCCGACGGGCTGACCAGCAGCCGCATCGCCACCGTCCTCTCGGAAATGGTCGTCATGGCTGGCCACTACTCAATGGCCGCTGAGCAACGAGACAACCTCGCCGCCGGAGCGACGCGAGTACAGCAACAGATCGAGCACCTGCCATGCCTCAGCCCCCGCTGCCCCGAGGTGCTGTGCTCCCCGTGTTCCGCCAAGAAATCACTCCACGAGCTCCTCATCACGTTCGACTCACTAGCACTGACGGTCGACGAAATACCTGCTCGTGAAGTCGAGGGCGACGCCGACGGCCCCTGGTACGTGCGAATCCTTGACGAGCCCGTTCACCACACCACCACCGGCGCGCCGGTCCACATCGACTGGACCCACGACGGCAGCATGATCGGCATCGAGGTGCTCGAAGCCGGCCAGCTCCCCAAGGAGCCATCGTGAGCCGCACGAAGCTGGACTTGGTCTGCATTCTCGACGGCTGCACCAGGCCTCGCAAAGCCCGCGGTCGATGCCCGTTCCACTACGAGAAGGCCCGCCTTGCCGGTGAGTTCGGCGACCTCGGCAAGCAATGCCAGGTCGAAGGCTGTCGCCGGAGACACGCCGCCAAGGGCTACTGCCAGCAGCACTATGACGAGCATCGGCACGAACTACGCAAACGTCGCAGCGTTCCCAATCCTGAACAACATTTGATCTATCTCCGCAGCCTTGTTGGCATCCCTGCTGAGGGCCCGACCGAAGAACAGCGCCGACGCTGGACGCTCCAGGAGGCATCGTGACCGACCAGACGATAAATGTGACCACGTCGGCAGCCACACAGACAGCACGACAGGCAGTCGTGGACGACTTCGTTGCCGAGCGCGAGAACTTCATCACCGCGCTGAAGAACAGCCCCGAAGCTGACGCGGACTACCACCGGTGGCAGGGGCATGTCGAGGCCCGGCGGCATCTCGCGGAGCGTCTCGCCGCCACTGGGTCTCCGGTGGCGAGAGGTCGCTCGTCTTCGGGAGCAAGTGGAGCGGGCATGACCGACGCCAAGACGGAGATCGCCGCGTTCGTGGACCGGATCTTCACCAACGAGGCGTGGGCAGAGTCCGGTGCCGAGGTCGCCACTGAAGCGATGCGGATCCTTCGCGAAGCCGGGTGGCGACCGCCGCTGCCGGACGTGGACGGGCCCGACCTCGACGGGGACGACGAGAGCCCGGTCGCGTTGGCTGCTTCGTACCTCGCGCCGTTTATCGGCGCCCCGACCCATCGCCGCATCGACCTCGCTGTGGCGCGCGGGCTGGACGACCTCGGCCTGCTCGCGAAGCCGGTGCCGGACGAGATCGCCGTCATCGCAGCCGAACGTCGCCGCGTCGTCGAGGTCGAGGGATGCACCCCGGAGCGCGACGACGGCTACGTCCACAGTCAGCTCGTGTACGCGGCCGCTGCCTACCTCGGCGAGACGGTTGGCGCTCCGGCGTGCCTGCTTCCCGGCCAGCTGTGGCCGTGGGCATACGAGGGCTTCAAGCCTGGTGATGCCTTGGCGAACCTCGTGAAGGCGGGGCAGCTCATCGCGGCCGAGATCGCGCGGCTGCAACGAACCCGGGCCCGCGCCGAACGCGAACAGTCCACATCGAACACCGCCGGGCAGGAGACGACCCGTGGCTGAGACAGTGTGCGGCCGCGGGCACCGCATCGGCGACTGCGCCACCACGCCCGGGCCGCACGAGCCCGCGAACGTGTACCGCTACCGCGACGGCCGTCGGGCGTGCCTTCGGTGCACCCGTGCGCAGTGGCGCCGCCAGTGGCAGCGCAAGGCGGTGCGTCGTGGCTGAAGTCGGCTACCACTGCCCGAGGTGTTCGCTGACGTGGCGTTGGTACGGCCCCGCTGGTCGCCGCGAGTGCGACAACGAGCACGTGTTCCAGCTCAACGACGACGGCACCCTCGCCGAGCTCGTCTACCCCGACTTCACCGCCGAGCAGATCCGCGCGGCCGAGGCCGAGGCGTACCGCGAACGCAAGACCGACCAGCTGCCGGACCGCCGCGCCGCTCTTCGGGTGCTGCGCGACGAGCACGATGCCGACGCCATGTGGCAGCACACGAGCGGAGTGAACCCATGACCGACCAGACCACATGCCCGCGCGGCTGCGTTGACACCGACCCCGACGGTGGCTGCCAGGCGTCCATCGCGATTCCGTGCCCGCTCGGTAACTGGCAGGAACCCGAGCCCTACCACGTCTCGGCGGGCATCTGCCGGGACTGCCACGCGCCCCTCGACAGCTGCTACTGCGGGGAGGAGTGACCACGTGAAGGTCTACTTCGAGCCGCGTGACTGGTGGATCGGTTACTACCGGGGCGACACCCACCACTACGTCTGTCCACTCCCGACACTTGTCATTCGCTGGAACCGGCGAAAGAGAGGCCCGGCATGACCGACCAGACCGAACCCGCCGGCGCCGAGATCCAGCGACTTCGGTTCCTGAACGGCGAGGCCGAGCACCAGCTGAACCGCGCGCTCGCCGAGTTGCGCGAGCGGACAGCCGAGCGGAACCAGCCTGAACGTCACAGACGTCATCGCCGCGCTGAAGAACCTGGCAGCTGTCCGCGAAGCGACCGTGGTCGCCGAGAACCGGGTCGAGTACATGCGCGACGACGCGAAACGCATGCATGACGAACTCAATCGGCTACTGCGCAAAGGAAAAGAGGTCACCCCGTGACCGCCCTACACGACGAACACGCGACGCTCGCCGACCTCTTCCAGCCCGTCCCCGACACCGACCTCGCCGTGCTGCTCGCCGCCGAAGGACTCCACCCCGTCGGTGCCGTCGACGAGGAGGTGCAAGGTGACTGAACCCGTCCTACTTCCCGCCGGATGCTGGTGGATTGACCGCGACGACTGCTGGGAGATCACCCACCACCCGACCCGCGAAGACGCCGAAGCCGACCACGCCGACCGCATCCGAGGCGACTACGGCTACCCGTTGTCGGTCAAGGGCGCGTTCAAGATCTACCCCGGCGAGGCCAAACAGGAAACCCTGCGCTGCTACGAAATCGACTGCCCCGAGTGCGGTGAGACGGTGCACGTCACCCGGCGCTACGACATCTGCGGCGCCTGCGAAGACGACATCGTGACCCCGGCGATCCCCTACGAGGACCCGGACCAGGTCGAGCTCTTCGACGTCGTTCCCCACCCACGACATCCCCGGCCAGCCCCTCAGCCGCGTCGTCATCTTCCAGGAGTCGTGATGGCCGTCCCGACGCTGATCACTACCATCGGTCCCGCCGGCGCGGGCAAGACCACCCTCCGCCGCGCTTGCCGACCGCACCTGCCGTACGTCAGCCTCGACGAGAACAGGGCCCAGCTCGCGCCCTGCGGCTGCAGCAACAGCCTCGAGCACACACCGGCGGCGGTCGAGATGGCCGTGCAGGGCGCCCGCTCGGTCCTCGCCGCCGGCGGCACGGTGTGGTGGGACGCGACCAACGCCGACCGGGCGGCCCGCGCGACGTTGCTAGTCCTCGCCGCCGAGTATGAGGCGAGGACGGCAACGCTGGTCCTGGTGCCGCCGTTGCTGACCACCCTCGCCCAGAACCAGCGGCGGGACGACCGGCCGTGCCTGGTGTGCGGGTTCGCCCGTCGTGTTCCCGAAGCCGAGGTGTGGCGCATGCACCAGGCCATCGCCGCGGACCTGCCGACCCTGCCCGACGAAGGCTGGCACTGGATCACCTACGTGACCGTCCCCGCCTACTGCGAGGTTCCGTGATGCCCGAAGTACCGCCCATCCCAGCCCGATGCGCCGCACGTCCGACCATCGGCGGCCGCGTCATCCCGTGGATCAACGTACGGCTCGCCGACGGCGGCGTCGACTTTCGCGCCCAGCACACCACCCGCCTCAAAACCGCCCTGAACGGCAAACGATGCCAGGTGTGCAGCGAACCCCTCACCTCCCCGATCGTGCTGCTCGGCGGCCCGACACACCTGCGACAGCTGCTGTTCGACGAGCCGCCGCTGCACCCCGAGTGCGCGGTCTACACCAGCCACGCATGCCCCGTCGTCAACGGCACCGCCACCAGCCTCCCGTCCGGGCGGAAGCTGTCAGACGGAACACGCGGGCAGCAGTGCTTCGTCAAAGGCTGCGACTGCGGCGGCTGGATCCCCACACCAGGTGACCCAGACCGGCAGCACCCGACCGAACCACACCCATGGTTCGCCATCTACGCCACCGGTTTCAACGTCGCCGTCGCCCCGGACGGCGAAGTGCTCGGCGCGCTGCTGATGCCCGCCCAGGTCCGCCGCGTCAGGCTCGTATCCCGGCCCGGTGAAGGCCGCTGCTGGACCACGGTCACCGACGCACTCGCCGGATACGAGGCGCCCGACATGCACCCGGCGACTGAAGGGTCAGGCACACGATGACGGCCACCCAGCACGAGATGCCCAAGGATGGCACCGAGCCCGCCGACGAGATCGTGATGCGGCTCGTGAGCCACGCCGACGGCGACCCCGCGGTCGTCGAACGTATCTGCCGCGACCTCTACCGCACGCTGGGCCGGCGGTACACCACCCCGGCCATCCGCCGCGGCGATGTCCAGGCCGAGTACCTGTCCGAGACGATCGCCGCGTTCTGCAACGACCTCGCCAACATCGCCGAGGCCAACGCCGACTACCTGCAGACCATGCCACGGCGGATCCAGCGGAAGCGCACCAAGGGCTGGCGGCTCCCGGCCGGTGCGGTGTGCGTAGACCGCTCGACGCCCTGGGGCAACCCGTATGTCGTCGGCATGATCGTCATCTTCCCTGGTCTGCCAGGGATCGAGTATACGATCCGGGACGTGGAGGAAGCGGTGAGCTTCTACCAGCAGTGGCTGGCCGGAGATACCGACGCGCCACTCCCCCTCGCAGGTCCGCTTCCTCCGCCGCCGAACCGGGAGCAGATCCGCGCCGCGCTGGCCGGTCACGACCTTGCCTGCTGGTGTACCCGCGGGGCTCCGTGCCACGGCGACATCCTCCTGCCGCTCGCCAACGTCGGCGGCGCACCATGAACACTGCTGTGATTGGTCAACTCGACAAGCTGGCGGACAAGATCACCGGCGGATACCCGGTGCTGGACCGAGCACGGGACCGAGCCCGCGAGGTAGCGAACATCGTCTCTGCCGCAGTGAAGGTCGACCCGACCCTGCTGGACCACGACCGCAGCCGAGATCTCGACCTCTGCGCCGAGCTACTTCGGCAGCTGCATCCCCTTGCTCGCCAAGCCGCACTCGCCCTGGAACACGCCCGCCTCACCGAAGCCGATGCTTCGCGAGAGGAGTTCGCGCGCATCGGCAAGATCAACCCGCTCGCGCCGGACGAGCTCGACGCCCTGTCCGAGCGAGCCGTCGAGATCGCCGAGCGTGTGTCCGCCGCAGCGCTACCGGACTGGAACACGCCGCTCCGGATTCGGGAACGCTCCGAGCGGCTGCTGCCCAGTCCAGAGGTCATCACGTGCCTGGCCGATCAGCTCGCCCAAGCCGTGCGACCGGCCGCCGAGCTCGCACACCCTGCCCCTGTCGCAATCCGGCTCGGCGCCCTTGTCGATCAGCTGCGCGTCATCAGCGCCGACCTCCCGGACGGTGATGCGTGACCGCCGCCCGGTTCGAGATGTCCGAGCAAGACCTGCAGCAGCGGATTCTCGACGTCGCCGAGCTCTACGGCTGGCGCCGCATCCACCACCGCCCCGCGAAAACCGCCAAGGGCTGGCGCACCCCGATGCAAGGCGACCCCGGCTTCCCTGACCTCGTTCTCGCACGGGACGGCGTCGTCATCGTCGCCGAGCTCAAGTCCCGCCGCGGCCAGCCCACCGACGACCAGAAGCTGTGGCTCGAAGCGCTCGGCGCGCACGCCCGGCTCTGGCGGCCCGTCGACTGGCCCGCCATCGAACAGGAGCTCCGGAGACGCCGATGACCGAACCCGAGTTCACCGCGGACCAAATCGTCGACGGTATCCACTGCGCACTCGCCGACGGCGAGGTCGCCGTCGTTCCCGGCCTGCTGAAGCTGCTCGCTGTTCAGGATCCTGGCCGCGCCGAGCATCTGCTCAACACGATCGAGGCAGGGCTCGCCCTCGCCCGGAATCCGGATGCTCGGCTCGTCGAAACCCTGACCCGCACACGAAAGGCTCGTTCATGACCAACCTCGTCGTTACCGTGACCCCGACAATCATGGAGGGCACGGTCATCCGTTGGTATCGCTCGCTGTCCGCAGCATCCACTGGCGGGCAAGCGGTGGCATCCGCGTCCCGCAACGGATTCAGCTTCTTCATCATGCTCACCCGAGCAGACAACCCTCTTATTGACGCCGTCCGGGACGCACACGATGCGCTCGCTGCCGGGCATGTCAACGAAGTGGAGACCATCGCGACCCACCGACGCCACAGCCTGTTCGGCCCGCTCGTGCCGGTCGACGAAGTCACGACCTGAGGAGCCTCGTGGTTGAGCACTGGAAGTGGAAGCGCGCCGGTCAGCGTCGGAGCGACCTGGACAAGTATCGGGCGGTGGCGGCCGCGCAGAACGGCGAGGAACGTCGCAAAGCGAATCTGGCGCTCGCGTATCAGCGGTGGCGCGACGGCGAACTGTTCCCGTGGCGGATCACGCTCGCACTAGACTACCGCGAGCTGGAGGGGCCGGAGGTCGATGCGGCGTGCGGTGTTGCCGAGCCGTGCGTCGACATGTGGGAGGACGGGCACCTCTACCCCACCTGGGACCAGCTCCTCGCGCTCGCCGAGCTGACCGGATTCACACCGGTGTTCTTCACGATCAAGTCCGAGCCGCCACGGTTCGAAAACACGTCGGCGGCGTTCCACACCAAGCCGAAGGACTGGCCGGATCCGCCTGTGCTCGAGTTCCTGCCCGAAGCCTACGAAGCGATCCGGCGAACGCTCTGACGAAACGATGCAGGGGCCTTCACGAACGAATGCCGGGCAAGTCCAGTAAGGACCTGCCCGGCATTCGTCGTGCCGAACCTGTGTCAGCCGTTCGTGACCCTCGCCGCCATCGAGCTGCGAAGCGACTCCTCAGTCCACAGCTCCGGGCCGACGTCCGCGCGAAGCTCAACACAGAACTCCTCGCCGTCGACGAGCCGCACCGCCTCATCGTCCCGGCACCCCTGGATGATCTCGTCCGCTGTGTCCCCCGGCTCGGGAACGACACAGGAGATTTCGTACTGGCTGGCGTACTTGATCCTCATGGCATCAATTATCCCTGCTCTGCAAGCTGTGTTCCGTCGCCGACAGTTTCTGTCCACGATCTGGCCAGTGGGCGGCACCCCAGGTCGCGCGCGCGAAGTCGCCTGTTTCCAGCTACACCAGGCAATCCCCACTGCTCAGCAGAACTCGTCGACGAAGTCCTCAATCGACAGCGCGGCACCGGAACCCATGTCCGTGACAACGCAGCCTTCCCACGCAGGGCTGCCGTCGTAGAGTGATCACTCGGTCGTGACGTACGGCCCTTCCGCGTAGCTACCGTCGCCATCGGGCCCAACCACCATCTGCTGCCGCTGGCCGTCCCCGGCGAAGAACGCCACGCGGATCTCCCGATCGGCGCCGTACGGCTCGACGGTGATTTCCGAGCCGGTACTGCCTGCCTCGACGTTGGCCAGCCAGTTCCGCACGAACTGCCGCTGTCCGACGGTGGCCGAAGCGGGCATCGTGACCTCAAGTTCGCCCATCCTGATGACGTTGATGTTCATGTCTCTCCTCGCTGCGCGTCTTTGTCAACTTTCGGGCCACTGGTCAAACCGCCTCAAGCACGCCCGGCACCAGCATCACACTGAGCACTACGAGCACCGGGAACACGATCCAGGTCTCGAACCCCTTGCCCGTGCGGAACCGCAGCCACTGCGGCGGCCGGATCTCGTACCAGGTCTCACCCGCGATCAGCAGCGGGAACAGGAACGGGCAGCCGGACTCGGTCACCGCGTCGCCGAGGTCGTGCACGACGCAGCCGAGCGCGACCGCGATCCCCAGCCACACCTGCACGCCGTCGAGCGCGACCAGGCCACCGCTTTTCACCATAAGCGTGACGAACCCGGCCGCGCCGGCCAGACCGACCAGGTCGCCGAGCACGTGGTCCGCGAGCAGCAATCCGAACAGCAGGACAGCCAGCACCGCCCAACGGCCGCCCGCCGCGGTGCCGACCGCGGTGAGCGCGCCGAGCGCCAGTGCGAACAGGACAGTGTGCGACAGGTGCCGGTGCTGGCCGCTGCAGCGCTCGTCACGAGGTCCCTTCGTCACTGCGTACAGCCGTCGCGACGACCATCGCAGCAACCGTGAGATCCCGCCCGTGATTCGGCCAAGGAAGCGGGAAGCGGTGGCGCCTGGGTGATCGAGGTCCGGCAGCAGTGCAAAGCCGGCGGTCGTCGCGGCGAACACGAGCACCTGCGGTCCGCCCGCGAGACCGGCCAGCGGCGCGGCAGCAAGCCCCGCACACCAGCCAGTCAACGCGTGCGTGCGTCCCATCACGACGACGGCTCGCCCGGTTCGCGAGAGCCCCGACCGACCGCCATCCCCGTCTGAACCGGCCGACCCATACCACCACGCCTGCGCAGACCGAACCGGGCGAGACGCCCCTGTCCTCCCCTGCGACCGAATCGCTGCCACCCGCCGACGTTGACGGTGACCTCCACCGGCTGACTACGGTCGAGCAGCGCCCGGATTCCGTGGAGCTCCTCCACGAGCGCCGCGATCGCCTCGGCTTGAGCGACCGCCGCGAGCGCGCGAGCGCGAGCAACGTCCTCCGTCGTGCCCCTCGCCAGCTCGCGAAGGTGCTCCAGGTTCGTGTTCATGCTGTGTCCTTTCTCAACTGTGCTCAGTGATAGGCGGCAGCGACGAACTGGTCCGAGTCCTGGTCGTAGTCCCAGTCATCCTCGACATGCCAGTAGCGATCGGCGAGGAAGTCGGTGATGTCGCTCAGATCGTCGGTCATCGGAAGATCGCTGGAATAGCTCGTCCATATCTCGTCAGCGAGTCCGTCCTCGACGGCATCCTCACTGTCGTACAACCCGAGGGCGGCACCCAGCTCGTCATTGGAATAGATCGCGATCATCAGTTCCTCACTCGATTGTCGGCGTCCTATCGGCGCCCGCGAGTGGCGAGCCAGGTCGTCATCAACGACGCCAGCACCCCCACCACCCGGTGCGCCGCCTGATCCAGTTCCGTCAACGCCGTACCCGGCCCTGCCACATCGACCACACCTTCGCGACGCTGCACGGTGGCGTGCTCGACGTAGTCGCTCTTCCCCAATGCCCGAGCCGCGGCCAGTAATGGCGCACGCCGATCGATCACGTAGTGAGTGATCGCGTTGATCCCCATCCCCGCCGTGAGCGCCAGCCACGGCACTCGAAACCCCAGCACACGTGTCACCGCGACCGCGCCAACGATCTGGGTCGCCGTGTAGGTCGCGACGTGCCGAGCGCAATGCCGCCGCCCTTCTGGCCCGGGAAGCCCCTTCCCTGCCGCGTCCGGGTTGGACTGGATCCACTGATCGCACAGCGGATGCAGATCAGCGAACGTTGCCTGAAGCGCCGCATACAACGCCAGCGCGCGAATGGTCTTCATCGGTTCCTCACCCTCGATCTCCTGATGGTTCGACGCTCTTCCTCAGCCAGTCCGCCCCAGACGCCGGCGTCCTGGCCGGATGCCAACGCCCACGCCAGGCAGTCACCCGCGACCGGGCATCTGGCGCACACCGCTTTCGCCCTACGTTCCTGGCGGACTGCCGATTCCCCGGTGCCGACCGGGAAGAACAATTCCGGGTCCTCACCACGGCATTCGGCGTCGTGTCGCCAATCCGCCATCACGTCACCTCCCCTTCTGCTTGAGCCGGAATGCGTACTCATCGACGATCGACCACAACCACAAGCGGTCACGAGCTCGTCGTGCCTGCCCGATCTGCTGCACCGACACGGTCCCCAGCACCCCGGCGAGCAACGCCAACGCGATCAGCATGTCGCGGCCTCCGGTCAGCATCAGGGCTGCGACACCAAGCACGACCGCCACGAGGCCAGAAGCAAGCCCGGCGAACGTGTGCCGATTCGGGACACGGGTCGAGAGCTCGTCGAACGCGAACGCGATCAACACGTTCGCCTCGTACTTCGTAAGACCAGGAAGCCGGTCTGGCGGCCGGTGCGGGTCGAACCCGACCGGTTCGCCGTATCCGTTTTCGGGCATGGTGCAGCTCCGTCCAAAAGGGAAGGCTGATCACTAGTTCTGTGCGTGCCCCTCAGGGGATTCGATCCCCGACCTCACGTCTCAAGACGGTGAGAGGCGAAAGTGCTACGAGTCGAGAACCGCGATACCCGCGTCGGTGATGTGCAGCAAGTCGTCCTCGTCCGGCCCGGACAGGAGCTCGTTGTCCAGCAGCGGTGCGATCAGGTCCCACTCGTCATGCTGACGGAACTCGTCCGCACCCAGAGGCTTGCTGTAGAAGAGGTCGAGGATGTCGGTGTCGAAGTCGTACGCGCGCTCCGTCTCGTCGTCCTCGCCCTCGTCCTCGTCGTGGTCCATGTACTCGACGCCGGTCGCGGTGATGGTGATGTGCGTGCTGTCGTCGCCGAAGGTGACGAGTCCGGCGTCACGAAGGTCGAAAAGCAGCTGCCACTCGGCGTCGTCACCGACCTCGGCGACAGGCTGCGGCACGCCGTAGCAGCCATCCAGCGCGTCACGATGCTCCGGTGTCAGAGCCGCGGCGGCCGAATCGCTCTCGGTCTCTTGGTCCAAGTTCCCCCTGAACAGACCAGAAAGAAGCCCCATGGTCAGCCCCTCTCGTAAGCATTGAGGACCGCGTCTGCGACGTCGTCGTCGTAGCACTGACGCAGGCACCATTCAGCCTCTTCGTCGCCAAGCTCTTCGACGTAACCCGCATAGCAGTCGACGAGAAAACCGATGTTGTTGGCCATGCTGTCCTCCAGGGAGCCATCGTCAGCCCGGTCTCGATTCCGGGGACACCACGCGGGGAAAGCGCGGTGTTTCGGCTCAGCGGTGGAAGGTCATCGCCACTGGCTGACGCCAGCACCGCAGCACGAGCAGCCCTTGCTGTGCGGGAGGTTCGTGCGGACCGGCTCCTTCGTGAGCAAGCCGAGATAGCGCGACCACTGGTCCAGCGCCCGGCCGTGCAGACGGTCCCGCACCACCCGGATCGCGATCGCAGTGCGCGGCGCGTTCACGTCGAGCAGCAACCCGAACTCCAGCAGGCGGCCGAGCATCAGGTCGTCGTTGCCGTCGATGCCGCGCTCGACGTCCTCGGCGATCGCGCGGCCGTGCAACTCCTCCAGGACCTCGACGCGGATCGCCTCCAGCCTGCGGATCCGATGTGCGGGCCAGCCTTTGCGGGTGGCCTCGGTGATCTCGCCAACCAGCTCGGCGGCGCGATGGTTGAGGGCGTCGATGGTGCGCACGTCCATACGGATCTCCAATCGAAACATGCTGCGTGGAAAGGGCTTTCGGAGTGCCCCCGCTCGGTCGCGAACCGGCGGCGCCTACACGCTGCGAGGGCGAAAGATCAGTACAGGTTGGTCATCTCGCGGTGGTCCACCACGCGCACGGCGTCGGTGTCCAGGTGCGCCACCAGGTAGCGGGCGCCACTCACGGCCGCGTGCACCGCCCAGCAGCGCGTCGGGTGTCCCTGCGTCGCATCGCCGCGCACGTTGCACAGGCGCCCCACGTTGTTGCCGTCGTCGGCGACCAGGCGCGTGGCCCCGTCGACGGGTACCGCGATGTCGTTCGTCGCGTAGCCGACCGTGCCGTCCGCGTAGCGGAGAACGTTCCACGTGCGGCCGAGCAAGTGGGCGGTGCCCTCGACCATCGCCACGCCGCAGTCGCGGGAGAGCAGGGTCAGGACGTGGACACCGCGACGGACGGTGAGGGTGCTGGTCATCGGGGCCTCCATGGCTCTACTGCTCGCTGCTCGTGCCACAACTATAGGCCACAGCAGTTGGCCTAGCAACCCTTATAGGCCACATTGTGTGGCATACTTCCACGGTGACCCCAGACGAAGCCCGCGCCAAACTCCGCAAACTGGCCAAGGAACGAGACCGCATCGCCGAAGCTGAGCCCAAAGCGATCATCGAAGCCATCGGGGCTGGCGTCCCGCAGAAAGACATCGCCGCCGACCTCGGCCGCACCCGCGAACACGTGCGCCGCGCCGCACGCGCCAACGGAATCGAGGGCTGATCAGTGACAGACCAAGTTGCCGACACGGCCGCCGACAACACTCCACGAGGAGACCGAGCGTGACTGATAACGAGCAGCGCCTGGTCGACGAACCACGGCAGACGTACTTCATCACCGCGAAGGAATTCCCGGTCGCGATCGGGATGGAAGACGTCACGTACGCCGAGGCGCTCATGGTCGCCACCAACTGCATGTTCGAAGGACAGCTTCTCAACGGACCCGACACCGGCCCCGAAGGCTTCGTCGTCTCCTTCGACCACGTCGCCGGCGTCCGCGTTACGCCCAAGCAGCCCTCCGGACCGGCGATGCAGATGCCCGCCGAACTCGTGCGCGACTTGCTTGCCGAGCGCGAGGGAAGCAAGTGGGTTCCGGATTCCGCCAGCGCCAATGGTTCGTGAAGAATCGTTTCACGATGCCGTGTGATAGCGCGGGAACGGTCGAGATGGCACGATCGACCGCACACCCCAAGAGAGGAGAACCCGTGGCCGACATCCAGATCTCGGACGACGTGCTCACCATCGCCACAAAGCAAGCCGCGGCCACCGGCCTCAGCCTCGCCGACTGGCTCGCGCGTGCCGTCACCGAAACCGCAGCCCATCAAGCACCGGTCGCCGAACTGCTCGTCGACGACGGCGGCTTCCCCTCCCCGCGGCAGCACGACTAGTCGCCGTCCTCGTCCTCGAAGGCGCCTGCCCCGACACGGGCGGGCGCCTTCGTCGTTTCCACAAAGGGCTTTCCGTCCGGCGCGAGCGACCGCCACGAACTCTCGGCCAGCTCCAGCTCCAGCTCACGGTCCAGGACGATCTGGTCTGCGCCGCGGCGGGACCGGGCGGCCAGGAGTACGGCGCCACCGGCGACAAGCAGGCAGCCGATGCACACGACCACAAGCAGTGCGGGCGGCGACGGCCACAGCAGCGCGATGATGAGCAGCAAGCCACCGAAGACACCGAAAACCTTGGCGGCACCAGTAGTCCAGCCGCCGTAGTCGCGGTCCCGCTCGGCCTCTCGAACCCCGCGCTTCGCGAGCCGGATTTGGTTGGCGATGTCCTCCAGCCTCGCCTCCTGCGCTTGCCAGGCGAGCAGCTCGGTGGTGAGCCGCGTGATGTCGGTTTGGAAGTGCTCGTAAAGGTCGTCTCCCCGCCTCTGTGCGTCACGCATTGCAGTCGCGGCGAGGATCTTGTCTTCGAGCTCCTGGATCTTGCCCTGTACGTCCATCTCACCATTCCTTGTTACGTGGAGTAAACAAACAAACAAACACACCAAACGTCGCGCCTACGGGGCACACAGGGGTCAGAGCAGGCCATTCTCGATACTCGACCCGCACGGGCCGAGGTTTGTTTGGTGTGTTTGTTAACACTGGGTAGTCATGCCGCGCAGTAGCGCCCGCCTTCATTACGGACCACAGCCGACCCGTCCTTCACCAGGTCACCCAACGTGTTCGTGACCACCTGGGCCTTCACTTCAGGCCCCTCCTCGGCGAGCGCGGCGATGATGTCCCCTCGCGTGAGCTCTTCGTCCGAGGCCTGCACGATCGCGACGATCCGCTCCCGTACCGTGCGCCGCGGCAATGTCGTCACGACCGTCGCCATCCCCTCCGACTCCACCGCCTCAGCCGCCGAAGACGACCCAGCCACAGGAGCACTCGCACCGGCGAAGAGCGCGTCCAACTCGGCTGCGGTTTCGGCGAACGCCACGTCGTACGAGTCGGCGGCCATCTCGACACCGCCGACGTTCTCGCCGTGACGATCCTCCTCGTCAGAGTCGTCGGCGTCGGCCATCGGTCCGGCGTTGCGCAGGTAATGATCGAACTCGGGCGTCGCGTACTGGAATCGGTTGCTGTACAACGCACCGGCGAATTCCGCGGCGACTCGAGCGGAGCCTTCGTCGAGGTCGTGCCCGAACATGCGGCGCGCCCACGCCACGTCGGAGACGGTCAAGCCATCATGCAACTTCGGCTTCGATGGATCGATCTCCTGGATATACGGCGCTTTCAGCTTGATGATCGGGTCGTCGGCGCCCGGGTTGTCCCAAAACTCCCCCTTGTGGCGGGGGTTCTCCAAGTTGTAGTCCTCGGTCGCACGGCCGATCTCGGCGATGTCACCGACGTGGAAGACGCTCTTCCAAGCCAGGCCGTTGTTGATGTCGGTCGTGTGGGGCCCGAAGTTGGGATCCGTCAACCGGTGGCAGGCCAGGTGGAGCCAGACCTCCGCGCCGCCGGCTTCGTTGACGAGGCTGTAGGCCAGCTTGCTCATGGTGTAGGCGACGCCGTCGATCTTGACGCTGATCGTGGTGTTCTGGAGGGCGCTCGGCGCATTGGCCTCGTCGAACTGGATGAAGATCGTCTTGAAGTTTCGCCGGGCGTCCATCGGCTGGTTCTGCCGCCACCGGGCGATGACGAGCGCGGTCGCCAGCATGATCAAGGTGTGCTGCGGGCCGAACACCACCCAGCCGAATGGATGCTTGAACTCGGTGCCCTCGTAGGGCGCAATCCACCCGGCGATCAAGTCGTAGAGCTTCGAGGTGCCGCACACCCACTGGGTCGCGTTCGTCATCTTGGTCGTCGCGGCCAGCTTGCAATTGATCTTGCTGGATTTGCCCCACCTCGACTGGCCGATGTCCGCACCATGCTGATCGAGCCGACGGTAGGTCGGCTGCCCATTCACCTCGTACCCGCCCATCTGCGGATCACGCGAGGTCGTCGGCGACAGGTCGTCGACGAACGGCCGCACCGCCGAGAGCACGTCCTCGAACAGCACTACGAGCTCGTACACGCCGGCCTCGGGCTGCTCGATCAGGCTGACCCAGTCTGAGTACAACTTCGTGCCGGTGATCTGCCGCAGCGCGATCGCCATCTTTTTCCGGTCTTCGGCGGTCAGCTCGATCTTCTCCTGGGGCTTGCTGGACCGCCGACCCGCACGCGCGACCGCAATGGCGACGTTCTGAGTCATCAGCTCGATCTCCAGCAGCGCCCGCACACCGAGCGGACGTCCCGTGTCCAGCGCGACGATGACCGCTGGCTCGGAGATCTGCAGCCAACTGTGCCCCGACAACATCAGAGCCCACCCGATCTTCGCGTGCACCTCGTCCTCAGGGGTCGCGAACTGCTGGTGTACTGCGGTGCCGCTGTCGTTGCCGACAACCGCGGACGTGCCTGGCGCGACAGCGAGTTCCTTGCTGGGAGCCGGTGTCCGTCGCGCCAGCATGTACTCCTGCGACCGCGCCACCCCGTATTCGACGCCAGCGAGCGCGAGCAGCGCGACCAGCCACGCCAGCCACAGCACCGGACGCAGCTGGAAGAGGATGATCCAGCTCGCGTGGATCGCGATCGCGCCAGTGACCCATCGGGCGATCACCTGCCGACGTGCCCGGGTGAGCTTGTCGAAGACATCAGCCACACCGACAGTGGTCTTGGCGGCGATCGAGCAGCCGCCCGCGGCAACGACCACGATCGGGACGCTGATCAGCATCGGCACGTGGAACAGCGCCAGCCCGGCGGCGGTGGCCATGCTCACGACGGCGCCGAGCACCGTCCAGAACATCTTCCACGGAATCATCGGGTCGTCCTTTCGCGACGAGAAGTCGATGGGGAAAGGTCCGGGTGGGACCAGGTCGGGGGCTAGCCCCACCCGGAGATCAGCGGCTAGCTGGCGGCGACTTCTTCGGCCTTGGCGTAGAACGCGGCCGCCGTGCCACGGCGTTTGTCCGCGGTTTCCTCAGCAGCCGCGGCTTCGCGACGCAGCTTCGACGCTGCGGGCTGCATGCCCCTGCTGGTCATCTTCGCGGCGGACCGCCGAAAGTCGTCGGCCTTGGCCTGCAGCTGCGCGGCGTCCGACGCGGCGGCATCACCGGCTTCGTTGCAGGTGGCCTTCTGCGTTTCGGGCGTGGAGGTGTCCACCATGTTCAGGTACTGCTGGGTGTCGACGCTCATTCCGTTTCCCTTTCCATCCATCCCGGCCGCGCGCACTTGGGCGGCCAAGTCGTCCATTTCGGAGGTTCCGTATTCCCGCAGATCACCGGCGGCCGTTTCCGGCGCCGAATTCTCAGGTCGAGGCTGAGACGGGAACCCGGCATCGTCGACGGGGTTCTCCTTCAGCCACTCGTCGACAGCGACCTTCTCGGCCCGCTTCTCCGCCAGCTCGTCGCGCTGCGCCAGCACCACCAAGCCACCCATCGCCTGTCGCGCACGACGCTCCTTCCGGCTCTTCGGCTTAGTCCGCTCGACTGGCTTCGTCGCCGCAGCCGCGGGTGATTCGCCCGGCGAGGCAGGTACTGAACGCTCGCGACGACGTTGGCGCCGCGCCGCCCATTTCCGACGCTCGCCAGCCGGACGATCACGCCGCGCCTCGGGTCGATTCGCCTTGGCATCCTCTGTTGCCGAAGTCTCTGGCGCCTCGGACGCCAACGTGGCTTCCGCAACCGGATTACGTCGGCCACGCCACCAGCCGCGGATCCGCTGAACCCGGGACGGCGGCGGCGCGTGCCGGACCTCGCGCTGTCCCTTCGACTCCGGTCGGCCAGCAGGCGGGGCAGGCGGCGTGTACCGACGATCGCGACGACGCGCGAACCAGCCCTTGTCTGGACCGCAGACCAACGTCTTGTCGGTCCGGGTTCCCTTCGGCGCCGGATCCCGATGCCGCCGATTCCCGCCGTCCGAACTACCTCGACCGCGGCCTCCGAGGCGCCACAGGCGCCGACCCGAGCCGGATGCCGAGCCGCCGCCCGCGCCACCCGAAGCGCCTCGCGAACCCGACCCGCCGCCGGCGCCGTGGCTCCCGGCAGCTCCTCGGCCACCGCCCGAACCTCGGGTCCGGAGCCGATTCCACAACGAGCCGCCACTGCGACTGCCCGCACCGGTGCTGCCCATGCTGGCGCTACGGCCACTGCTGGGCGCTCGTCCACCTGCACCCGAACCGCCACGACCAAGCCCACTACCCGCGCCGTGGCTTCCGGACCTGCCAGTAGTGCCGCTACCGCGTCGGCCGCCCCAGTTCAGCGGGTTGAGCTTCCCGCCGGGACGCTGGCGAGAACCACCGCCAGGCCCTCCGGATCCCGACGGACCACCGCCACGTGTACCCATCCCGGGCGCACCGGAGCCGGTCCAGTGGCCACGCTTTGCCCGATTTGCACCGGAAAGCTGCCTGCTGCCCGCGCGCGAACCGACGACTCCATGAAGGCCTGCCGCTCCCGCACCTGCTCGACCGCGGCCAGGCCCTCCGGGCAGCCCACCAGCTCGCCCCCCGGCGGGGCCTCTACCACGACGCGGGATCAACCCCGCCTTCTCCGCTCCGAGACGACCGCGGCCGATCCTTGGTCGCATCGACCCCGCGCCGCTACTGCGACCACGCAGGCCTGCGCGCCGGACCCCTCCGCCACCCCGTCCGCTCCTGCTCTTCGCCGATCGGGCACCAAGCACGATGACGATGATCACCGTGGCCAACCCGATCACAATCACTGCCACGACGGGCGATCCGCTGTACATTCCCACTCCTGCCGTTGCTCCGGCTATCGGCAGCGTCCACCAGAGCAGGCGCTGCTTCGGCACTCCTTTGGTTCGCAAGCCGGTCGGCTTCTTGTCGCCCTGCTTGGCGTCCCCTGTGGCTTCGCTGGCCGAGGCCTCCTCACCCGGGGCCGACGCCGACTTAGACGAGTCGCCGCCGGCCTCGGGCCCGCGCGGGGAACGCGGAGGCCTTGGGGGCGTGGCCTTCGCGAACGCTTCCGGCAGCGCCGACTTCGGGGCTTCGCCGCTGTCGTCCGCCATCACAGATCTCCCTTGCAGTCGATCAACGGAGCTTGGAAAAGGCGTTCCCGATGCCGTCGGCGATCTGCATTCCGAGGCCGAAGATTCCGCCGATGATGTCGCCGATCGCGTCGCCGACGGAGGCACCGTTCTGCAGCACCTTCCACAAGATCGCGATGACGACGACCGCGAGGATCGCGCCGATGATCCAGCCGACGAGCGACTTGGCTGCGTCCAACATGTGGCTACTTCCCTTCCGCCTTGACGGCGTTGTAGGCCTTGATGGAGTTCCGGACCTGGCGGTCCGAGACGTTGAACTGACCGGCGATGTACTTCCGGTCCAGAGCGCCGAGCGACTGCCCCTCGGCTTCCGCCCGGGAGAGATAGCGGCCGATCCGGTCGAGCGCGGTGCCCTCGCCGTTGAGTTCCGCCGGGGTCGGCGCGAAGCGCACACGGTCGGAACTCGCCGAGTTCCGCACCAGACCGCCGAGCACCTTGCGGCCAGGCTTCCGCTCGCCTTCCGCCGCCGGAACCGTGCTGGTCGCAACAGGGGCGGAAGTCGGTTTCTGTGTCGGTGCGGAAGCCGGTTTCGGAACACGCTTCGGCTCCGTGTTCCGCTGCCCCGGCTCCGCCTCGGTGGCAGGGAGTTCCAGTCCGAGCTCCTGCGGGAGTTCCGGCCAGAACTGTTCGACGATCGCCCCGGCGGAAGTCAGTTCGGCCCAGCCGAGCGGAAGGGACAGCGACTTCCGCTCCGCGACCGCGACCCCGGCGGAAGCCGGATCCGACGACGCGGGTTCCGCCACGAGACCATCGTGGGAACCTGGCGCGAGGAGGATCCGGACGCGCGGATCGGTCACCGGAACCGGCACCTCGGGAGCGCCGTGCTTCGCGACCCACGCCATCCGCCATGCAGTCTCGCGCGACATCTGCGAACCGTGCACAGCGCGGTATCCGGCCGCGGCGCGCATCACCATTGGGTGCCGCCGCCACCGCAGTGCCTGCAACCGAACCTCGACCAGTGTCAGGCCCGTGGCGTCGTGCCGGGCACGGTGCATGTACAGCTCCCACGCGCCGACACCCATCAAACTGCCGAGGGCGGACACGATCCCGATCGTCGGGTTGACCTCGCGGCCGTGGTCGTAGTTGATCCAGGCCGCGGTCCCGGCGAACACGAATGTGCCGATCCTGAAGAGACGGACAGGGTGCTCACGCATGGAGCGGGCGTAGAGGATCGCGCACAGCCAGCACAGCACCTCGACGAGCAGTGTGTACGCGACGGCCCGCCAGGCGGCCGGATCACTCCACAAGCCGTGCGCGAGCTTCGCGAGGAACCAGTCGAACTGGGAAGGAACAGCGACGGCGACGGACAGCGCGATCGTGATGACGGTGACGATGAGGCTGGGACGATCACCGGGCTGAGCCGCTCGTTCGGCGTGGCGCGCGTCGCGTTTCTTCGTGCGGAAGGCCATCCGGCCGAGCTTCCGACGCTGCCAGAACGTGAGCTCGACCTTGGTGCCGGTGTTCTTGCGGATCATCAGGCGGCTCCTGCCCGGGCAACCCAGCGGCTGATGGTCGACTGCGGGATGCCGCACTTGTCGGCGAGTTCGCGTTGGGTGATGCCATCGCGGGTGAGGAGTTCGGCGGCGACGGACCCGCCGATGCTGGAGAGGTGGCGGTCCTGGCCGAGGCGGCCGAGGAACTTCACGAGCTGGTCCGTTTCCTGGTTGGCCAGGTCGGTGTAGGTGAGCGGTTCGTCGGTGCTGGTTTCCGTGGCCGGCCGCTCGTCGGTGTCGGGCTGCATGGCTCGAATGGTGCCAGGTTTGACCCAAGAATGGGTCACGCATAGCTAGCTTGGAGTAGCGATCAGGCGCACTAGGGACCGGTTTGTGGCCAGCTACCTGCACCTATGCATACGCAAAGAGTTTGCGAAAGTTGACAAACATTGAACGCTCGCCGAATTGCCCAGACATCAAGCGCCCACCAGCTCGACGAAGACACCACCGACCAGCTCATTGCCCAGATCAACGCCGCGCCGAGTCCGTCGAGACCGCCACCTGAAGGCACCTACAACCGCGCCTCCCGCCCGACTTGCCGTGGAAACTTTCGCTAACCAAACGTCCAGCGTCGTGTTAGCGTCAGCGTGCTTCCGGTGCGCAGCCCGCGGTTACTTCACTGGATCTGAAATCCCGCAGGCGACTTGATCACGGAAGCACTCGGCTTCAGGTGCCCGGTGCGCAGAGAACGGTTACTTCGCCTATTAAGCGGGTGGTCGCGGGTTCGAGTCCCGTCCGCACTTGTGCGGTAGCTCAGTTGGCAGAGCACCTACGTACCGTCCTCGACTTGATCACGGGCCCGCCTGAAGCCACACAACTTCACAACCTCCCGGTGCGCAGGCGCACGGAACCCCAGTCAGGCTCCCCCGGCAGTCCCCCACCCCTCGTTTGGAACTGCTGCCCGACCGTGGCCCATCTCGTACGCCGACCTGATCACGGGAGGCCCCTACTCCAGGGCCTCTGGTCCTTCTGTGGCGTCGGCCTCCCCTTACCACGAAAGGGTTCGAGGCCCAGTGTCCAAATTCAACACCGCCACCACCCGCCCCGCGCCAACTTCGCCGATCACCAGCGAGCCGACGCCGTCCGGCACCACATTCGAGGGCGGCGACGGATACGCGCGCGACACCAAGTCCGAACTGTTCCTTTTGGCCGTCACGAACCTCGTCGGCGAGCCCACCTTCTACGAGCCCACGGGCGACCGGGACAGCCGGTTTGTGCAGCTCGTCCACGCCGCCACCCTCGACGATCCCGACTGGACCGCGCGGTTCCTGCGCTGGCTCCGCACCGACGGGCACATGCGCAGCGCCGCGATCGTCGGCGCCGCCGAATTCACCAAGGCCCGCCGCAACGCGGGCCTCGACGGCCTCTCACGCCAGGTCATCGACTCCGTCCTCCAGCGCGCCGACGAACCGGGCGAGATGCTGGCCTACTGGACCACCCGGCACGGCCGCGCCATTCCACGCCCCGTCAAGCGAGGTGTCGGCGACGCGGTGAAGCGCCTGTACACGCAACGGTCACTGCTGAAGTGGGACAGCAGCACGAGTCGCGTGCGGTTCGAGGACGTCCTGAACCTCACGCACCCGCCGGCCGACTCCGAAGAGCAGGCCCAGCTGTACCTGTACCTGCTCGGCTCGAGGTACGGCCGCCGCTCGACGGCCGAACTGCCCGAGCTCGGCACGCTGCGTCTGAACGCCGAGGTTCGCGAACATGCCGCCATGGCACCGGAAATCCTGCTGCAACCTGACACATTGCACTCCGCGGGATTCACCTGGGAGGCGGCGCTGTCGCTGGCCGGATCCCGGGTGCCGAAGAAGGACCTGTGGGAGGCGGTGATCCCGTCCATGGGTTACATGGCGCTCCTGCGGAATCTCAGGAACTTCGACGAGGCAGGCGTGGCCGACGCGTTCGCCGAGCACGTGTGCGCCAGGCTGGCCAATCCGGTCGAGGTCGCCCGGTCGAAGCAGCTGCCGATGCGGTTCCTGTCCGCCTACCGTGCTGCACCATCCCTGCGGTGGGCATGGGCGCTGGAGCGCGCTCTTGCCCTGTCGCTGTCGCACGTTCCCGAGATCAGCGGCCGCACCCTGATCCTCATCGACACCTCCGGATCGATGGACTCGACGTTCAGCACGGACGGCACGCTGAAGCGCTGGGACGCGGCCGCGGTGTTCGGGCTCGCCCTCGGTTTCCGTTGCCAGGGCGCGGACATCGTGTCGTTCTCAAACGGCTACTGGGGCGGCCCGGGGTCGATGACGTTCGACCAGCGCGCCGGCGAGTCGCTGCTGAGCGCGCTTAGCAGGTGGAAGGACGGCGGTTTCTTCATCGGCGGCGGCACGGACACGATCGGCGCCGTGACGCGGCACCTGAATGCCAGCCACGATCGCGTCGTCATCCTCACCGACGAGCAGCACTCGACCGGGAACGTCGCGACGGCCGTCCCGTCCCGGATTCCGCTCTACACCTGGAACCTCGCGGGCTACCAGCGCGGCCATGCGCCGTCCGGCGGACACTTCCGGCACACCTTCGGCGGGCTGACGGACGCGGCGTTCCGGATGATCCCGCTCCTCGAAGCGGGCAGGAACGCCGACTGGCCCTTCTGATGGACGTCATCATCGCGTGCGCGGCTGCGGCGATCTACCTTGCCGCAGCCGCGCACTACGCAAGATCCAGAGTCCGGTTCTGGGCCCAGCACGGGTTCGTCTTCGATGTGCACCTCAGCAGTGACCACAGGCGCTGGCAGCTGGCCGTGCTCGCCGTTGGCGCAGGTCTCGTATGGCCGCTCTTCGTGATCGGCACCGGCGCTGTGAAGTGGTTGTGGGGCATCGCCGATCGCGATCAGAACCGGATCGCGCGGCTCGAAGCGGACGTCGCCTTGTGGCACTCGAAGCGGAACGTCGGCAGCGAGGACGAGCGACGCCTGGCGCGCGACATCGCCAACACGTTGCAGGAAGCACTCGCTACAGCGAAGGGCAACCGATGATCATGCAGAATGGCCGCGTCTTCGTCGCAGTACCGAGCGAAGGCTGGCAGCCGATCGGCCGCGCCGAGGAGTGGGCCACGTCAGAACCTGACGAGCCCCAGCGAGTCCTTGCGGGATTCCGGACACCACAAGACCTATTCGATGTAGCAGCGCGACGTGAGCTCACGGTGCAGGTCGCGCTCGACCCCGCCACGGATGGGCGCCTGATCATGGCGTTGTGGTCCGGGCGGATGTCGACGGTAGCGATCGAGCAACGCCTTCAAGCCGAGCGCGGAGTTCGCCCACCGACCGGCGTCGGGCAGCGGAAGGACCCGGCCAGCCCGTACCCGACCCGCGCTGCGCACGCGCGGGCTCGCGCTCGCCGGTCGGCCCTGGAACGTCGAGATCGTCGACGGATGCGGGCAGGTCGGCTACCGCTTGGTCCCTACTCAGCTGTCCTGCTCCGATTCACGATCCCGAACGCACAGGCCAGTTTGGTCCCGACCGACCTCGCCAGAGACACCGCGGTGGCATTCCGAGGCCTGTCGGGCACGCTGACCGCGGTCGGCGGCTCGATCAGGTCGATCATCCAGAACCTGGTCGCTGGCGCGGTTCTCGCGCACCCGCCGACCGCCGCGGCGCGGGAACTCGCGGACCAGCTGTCGCAAGACCGCCAATGCGGCTGCCGTACATGCACCTGGCGACGCGCCGTTCCGGGCATCGACCACCTGCGCCCGATCCCGTGGACCACCGATCGGATCGAGACCAACGACCCGGCCGAAACGCATCACGATCGGGTCGTTCGCGACGCCGCGACCGGACAGCAGCGGCTCGACTACTCCGGCAGCGGTGGCAGCTGGGCGGACTTCCTGCGGCGCGTCGACGACCTGATCGACGAACCACCCGGACCGGGACCTGCCTTGCCGGACGGCAACAGCGAGCCTTGAGCCTCCCGACCAGGATCCAGAACGGAGGCGTCATGCCTGACACCACCCCCGAGTTTCCGACCAGCAGGACGACGATCGTCTACGTCGACACCGAGCACGACCGCGTCACCCAGCTCGACCGCGTCCAGCCCGAGCACCTCGCCGAGCACGGCCGCCGCAGCCTCCGGATCGCCGAGGCGCTCCTCGAGGAAGCGCTCGACAACGTCCGGGACGCACTGCACATGCGGTTCGAGGTCACTGACCAACCCTTCCCGCTCGCGCAGGACCGGTCATGATCCTTCACCCGCTCTTCCACTGGTCCCCCACCGAACGCCGACCTCGGATCCAACGTCGCGGGCTGGTCCTGCGATCCCGCCCTGTCACGCACACCTTCCGCGCGGACTACCTCTGCTTCTCGACGAGCCCGTCGCAGGCGTGGGCGCTGTCGGCCGGCGTGTTCGGCGAGCGCGGGCAGGAGTGGGACTGCTGGCAGATGAGCCTCGACCGGCTCGATGAGGTCGAGGTCCGCGAGTTCTTCGGGAACCGCATCGAGGAGATCCGGGTCCGGAACGCGGTCCCGAAGTCCCGGCTGTGGCTGGTCGGCAGCCGCACCGTTCCGATCCGAGGGAGGCGCTGGTGAACCTTGACGAACTAATCGCGTGGCTGCGGAGGCAGATCGACGACGACGAGGAGATCGCTCGCGCAGCTGGAGCATCCCGCTGGCGGGCCTCGTCGGAGGAGACCGGCGACGGCCACAACGTCTACTTCGCGTTGAGCGCCGAGGACGAAGCCGACTCGTTCGCTAGTACCTACGGCGCGGAAGCGGACAAGGCCGAGCACATCGTCCGCCACGAACCAGTGCGTGTGCTGGCCGACGTCGCCGCCAAACGCCGAATCCTCGACGAGGTGGTCCCGAAGATCAACGCGATGGACGACAAGATCGAGGACGAGTGGGGCGACGGTGGCGAGGGTCCGCACGATGAAGCGTGGCTTCTGGCTCGCCTGCTCGCCCTGCCGTATGCCGATCGCCCCGGCTACTGCGAGGCGTGGCACCTGTGACGCGGGCTGGGCATCCCCGTACGCACGGGCACCACATCAACTCGTTGACCTGCGGGCAATACAAGCACCACATCTGCCATGGCTACTCAGGCGGCTACGACACCTACGTCTGCGGCTGCTGCTGCCACGACCTCGAAACCGACCCGGGATCCGTCACCGACGCCGACCGCGCCTGGATCGAACAGGTCAGGTCGCCGTCCCCGCAGCCGAGCGAAGGGAAAGTTCGATGACCCGGATGCGGCGCCTCGGACTACGCAAGCCACCGGCCGTCGAGGTGACAACTTGGGACTGGCGGAAGCGCGACTACCACCTCATCCCCCGCCCCGGCGGGCTGACCGCCATCGTCAGCTACTGGACCGACGGCGGCTGGGGCTCACCCCAGTTCGCTGGCCAGAACCCGACCGTCGGCGACTACGTGATCTTGCGGACCAAGGCCGAACACGGCACGCGCTACCGGATCACCTCGATCGAGGCACCGTCGCCCACGAACTCACCAACGCCAGGAAGGAATCAGATCATGACCGAACCCGATGGGCAGGAGTGCCGCCAGGTCGATGTCGAGGAAGGACAGGGCCGGTGAGGCACTCCAGACCAGAGTTCAAGGCGATCGCCGACCAGCACACGATCTTGCGGACGCAGGTCGGGTCCGGGGTGCACGGCACCGCGATCGCCGGAACCGACGACCGCGATGAGATGGGGATCTGTGTCGAGCCACCCGAGTATGTGATCGGGTTGAAGCCGTTCGAGCAGTACATCTTCCGGACCGCGACCGAACGCACCGGGGACCCGAACGAGCCGTCGACCGCCGACGACCTTGACCTGGTCGTGTACTCGCTGCGGAAGTGGCTGCGGCTGGCGCTCGCCGGGAACCCGACCGTGCTGATCCCCCTGTTCGTGCCGGACCGCGAGGTCGTGACCACGAGTCCGCTCGGTTGCTGGCTGCGCGCGAACCCGGACCTCATCGTGTCCCGGCTCGCTGGTGAGCGGTTCATCGGCTACCTGCGGTCGCAGCGCACCCGCATGCTCGAAGGCAAGGTCACCGGCCGTGTCTCGCGCCCCGCGCTGATCGAGCGCTTCGGGTTCGACACCAAGTACGCCGGCCACATGGTGCGACTCGGCGTGCAGGGCGTGGAGCTGCTGGAGACCGGGCGGATCACGCTGCCGATGCCGGAGCCGTGGCTGTCGTGGATCCGGGAGCTGCGGCAGGGGCAGCGGACGCAGGGCGAGGCGATCGACGCGGCGGCTGATCTGGAGGCGCAGCTGCTGCGACTGTTGGAGCACTCTGATCTGCCGGAGGTGCCGCAGTGGGAGCGGGCGAACGCGTTCTTGACTGAGGCCTACGGCTCGACGTGGGGTGCGTTGAAGCGCGGTGTGTTGTGACCGGGCCGTCTGGACCGCTGGATCCGAAGGCGTTCGGGCGGCGAGTCGCGGAGGCCCGCAAGGCGACCGGGATGAGCCAGGGCCAGCTCGCTGCTCGACTGGCCCGGAGTCGTGCGGCGATAACGAACATCGAGCGCGGGCGAGCACTGACGTCGATGACGTTGCTCACCGAGCTTGCGGTGGCGCTGAAGGTTTCCATCGATTGGCTGGTAGCGGGTGTGATCGTCGAGCCGCCGAACGAACTGCTGCTCAAGCTGCGTGAGATCCGGGGTCGATGGCAAGCCCTCCTCGACGCTAACCGCGAACTGGGGTGGCCCGAACTCGCCGACGTGGTCCGGCTACCACACGACTTCGTCCGCGACCTCGACTCACTGCTTGGCGTGACCACAAGCCACCCATCTACCGAGAGGACATGACGATGCCAAGCCGGGAAACCCGCATCACGATTACCTTCGGCGATCCGAACCGAAACGAGCCCGAGGCAACAACCTGGGACCTCATCCGAGGTGCTTTCGCTGCGCTCGTCGTCCTCGCCGCGTTCGGGATCGCCTGCTCACCGCCGCAGGACGAAGCCCTGTTCGGTACGTGGGCGGCGACGTTCATCTCGATGCTCGGTCTTGGGCTGGTGCTGCTGCTGATCGAGCTGTGGCTACTGCGGCGGCGGACTCGTCGGATGCAGTCCGAACGTGACGACCACGACGACTGAACATTGATCATCTGAAAGGAGTTCGTCTTGAGGTTCTTCACCATCGACTACCGCAAGGACCGCGGTGGACGACGTGGCACTCTCGTGAACCGCGGGCTGTTCCTGCACCAGACGCCGCGGCTGACGCCGTGGTGCCGGCTGTTCGGGCATCGCCCGGTCGTCGACGGCTACGACAGCACGTACGGCGCGAAGTCGGCGCGTTGGGTGGCTTGCCGTCGGTGCGGCGTCCGCCCGAATCCGCAAGGTCGGCTCGACGGCGACCTGGTGCTCGGGCAGGCCTACACCGGCCCCTACGGTCCGCCGCGCCCTGCGAAGAACGAGAAGAGCCTGGCGCCGATGCCGAAGTCGGACGGCGCGCATAGCCTGCCGGGGCCGTGGCCTGCGCACCCGACTGGCGAGGTCGGCGGACAGGTCGTTGTCGGCCACCAGATTAACGCGTTCGCTGCCGAGGTGACAGTCGGCTGCGCCGGGTCGGAGAACACCTTGTCGGCGCACGTCGGGATCCACCCTCTGTTCGGGCTGTACCTGCACACCGCGGGCCACGGCCAGTGGCTCCAGCGGCGGCTGAACGCGATCGGCTACGAGGACCGAGTCATTGGCGTGTCGATCGGCGGAGGACATCTGCGGTGGCAGGTGTGGACCACCGCGAACGCATGGTCCAGCAGCACGCCGCGCTGGCGCGACGGCTCTCTCAACCTCAGCATTCTCGACCGCGCGCTCGGCCCGAAGCGGTACAGCTACGAGGACGTCCAGACGGTGACCGGGCTGCTGCGGCTGCCGCACGGCGACGAACACCTGCTCACCCTCACACTGAAGCGGCAGACGCACGGGCGGACGCGTGGGCGGAAGACGTCGAGCTGGATCGTGGGGTGGAGCTGCCGGGACGGAATCCCCTACCGCGCGGGCGACAGGGTCGTCATGTCGTCCGCCGTCGACGTTCGAGACGAAGCCGTCGAGGACCGGGGATGGCCGGCGGAAGCGCTCGCCGCCATCGCGTACCGGATCACGAAGGACCGGACCCGGTACGGCTTCGGTCCGATCCCGGACATGCTCGTGCCTGGCGCCTGACCAGCCTGCCGGTTGCCGATATCGAACATGCGTTCTAGTGTGCCAGGCCGGAGGCCACCGCCCGAGTCTCCGGCCCAGCCACGCCAGGAGCAGCCATGCACGACGACCAGCCCACCGTGTGGAAGATCGCCATCCGCGATGATATCCGCGCCCACATGTGCACCTACCCATCCCCGCAATGGGCATCGACCGAAGCAGAGAAGGACTGGGTACTCGAACACCTCCTGCACCGACCACGAGAGGACTACACCGTCGAAGCGGTACCAGGCCCGATCCTGGACGCCATCCCGCGCGAGCAGGACCGGTTCGCCCGGGTCCGCAAACAACTCTGGCGCGAGAGCTTCGAACGCCGCTTTCCCGATCGCCCACTGCCGAAGAAGCTGCTCGACGAGAACAGCTGACCGCGGTTCGTGTAACACCCTGATGGGTCACGGCGACGTGGTCGGGAGACGTCGAAGGAGTACCTCGTGACCCGTCCCCAGGCGCCGCTCGGAGTTCTCCTCCTGCGGCTGATCATCCCGTTCGCCGTGCTCTTGGGCTACTGGCTGTTCCGGCTCCCACGCCTCACCGGCGAGCACGCCGGCGACAGCGCCACCGCGGTCGAATGGGTGCTCGCGATCGCCGGCACTCTCGTCGGGATCGGCGTCATGGTCGATGCGGGCTGGAAGCTGTTCAACAGGCTCGCGCCGCACCCCGACGAGGACCTGGTCGACGAAGCGGACGAACCCAAGCACCGCCGCGCGAGCTAGCGTTCACGCGGCCGCCGCCTGCCGATCCAGCACCTTAAGCACATCGGCGAGCCGGTACCGCCCGTCCTCCCGCGCCGTGATCTGCCCGCGATACCGCCACTTCCGGACGCGGCCCGCCCGAACCGGCGTCCCCCAGGTCCGGGTTTCGGTCTCGATCTCCCCTGGCGTCATCCACGTTGCCTCGACGTACCGGCGCGCCTCAGCGACCGCGTCGGCCCGGTTCAGCCACTCGCCGCACATTCCGCACTGCGCAGACACCCGGTCGAACTCGCACGAGACCGGGGAGCTGCAGCATGGGCACAAGCCGAGCGGTACGTGCGGCGGCTGCTCGACCATCGTCCAGGCGCGCTCCTCGAGAAGGTATGCGTAGTCGGAGCCGGTCCAGCGCCACCGTGCGAGCTCCTGCTGAAGTTCGAGGGCGTCGAGGTTGATCGGCGGCGAGCTGGCGAATCCGGTCTTCGTGCCGATCGCGCCGGGATGGCTAGTGACTGCCTGGCGGGCGACGACGTGACTCAAGAGATCGAGGATGTCGGTCATGCGGATGGCTCCTCTACCGGCTGCCAACGGATCTTGAGGCCAGGGTAAACGCGGTCGTCGAGATCCGATTGTTTACATCTGTGCGCGCTCGGTGTCGCGCGACTCTGTGGACGTTAGGCCAGGTGGGTCCGGTTTTTGTGGCAAACAACCTGTGGCAACTGCGGACCGTTATTGAACAGATGTTTGCGTGACCCATCGTGATCGCTTATGTTCCAAGGCAGGGGCCGATCTGTGTCTTGTGGACGATCGGTCTCGTGGGTTTGGGGGTCCTGGCGGCCCGGTTGAGCACGGCTGAGGCGCTCCACTGTCATGCGTCTCCCGCACAGGTCGTGCTCCCGGGTCGTTCGGGGTGGGAGGTGGATGTTGTGGGGGATGTACCGCAGACCCACTCGAACCCGGCTGAGCTGGCGGAGAAGCGCGCCGAGGCGTACCGGCTGAAGTTGCGTGGCCTGTCGGATCGGGCGGCCGCGGCCGAGATGGGTGTGTCGCACACGACGATCCAGAACTGGGTGAGGCAGGAAGCCGACGACATTGTGCTGCCGCTGGCCGCTGAGTTGCGGAAGGTGCAGCTGGAGCGGCTCGGCGAGATGCGACAGGCCGCGATCGAGGTGCTGGAGCGGTTCCACCTGACCGTGTCGCACGGGAAGGTCATCAAGGACGACTACGGGGATCCGCTGGAGGACGACGGCCCGAAGCTGCAGGCGATCGACCGGTTGCTCCGGATCGAGGAGCGGATCGCGAAGCTGATGGGTCTGGACGCGCCGACGAAGGCCGAGATCGAGGCGCGCGTGGAACCACAGCCCGCTGAGCTGCAGAAGATGCTCCGGCAGGCGCGGGAGCGGGTTGAGCAGGACGAGGCGACGCTGCGGGGGTGATCCTGGTGGCTTTCGCGATGCCGGCGAAGCTGAAGGCGTACTGGCTGGGTGAGGGTTTGGCGCGGTGGGCGTCGACGGCGACGCCGTACCGGTCGTTGGTGGCGGCGTTGCGATCGGAAGGCGTACCGGGGCGCATGGTGCATGGGGCGGCGGCGAACTTGTATCACGCGCATTTCGGGCGGTGGCCTGGTCGGCATGAGGGTGCGGAGCCGGGTCCGTGGGACAAGATCGCGGACCGGCATGCGAAGGCGAGAGGGCGGAAGTGAACGATGCATGATCCACTAGTTGTCGCCTTCGAGATCCGTCGCCCATGGCCGCGCCGCTCACCCTCCTACGACGATGACCGCTCGCGGGATGGGCGCCGCTGGCGGATCTCAAGGGGCGCGTTCTGGACGCTGGCCGGGCGCGGCTGGTACTTCCCGTCGATCATTACGGTCTGGCATCGCGAGCCTGGCGGCCGCGACTCGGGTGAGGTCTGCAAGCACTACCGACACATCGAGCGCCCCGACGGCCGGACCATCAAGACGACGCGCACGTGGCGTTGGCACCTGCACCACTGGCGTATCCAGATCCTGCCGCTACAGACGTTCCGTCGATGGGCGTTGACCCGCTGCGCATGGTGCGGCGGCCGTAGCCGCAAGGGCGATCGAGTCGATGTCTCGCACCAATGGGACGGCAGGCGCGGGCCGTGGTGGCGCGGCGAGCTCGGCCTGTACCACTCTGGCTGCTCCAGCGTCGAGCGGGCGCACATGCTGTGCTACTGCGCCGACCCGCTGTTTGACCACGACGGCTTCGGCCGCTGCGCGTGCTGTGGCGGACTGCGAGCGTGGCACCAGGAGCCGACCGACGCGCACCGGATGCTCCGCACGCTCGCAAAGGGCCAGCGGATCCCGGCGGCGATGTTGCCGCACCTCGAAAAGATCTGGGCCGACCTGCGCGCTGAGCGCGAGACCAACGCGAACTGATCGCGTGGCAGCACGCGCGGGGAGGCGATGTGAAGCTCTTCGGGGTGCTGGCGGACACGCAGGGCTGCGGTTGGTACCGGATGATCATGCCGTTCACGGAGGTCGCGCGCCGGAACCCAGGCTGGCGGCTTTACCTCGACGGGCTGATGCCGGACCGGGTCGACGGGATCGATGTGCTGGTCGCGCAGCGCACCTGCCTGCCGGAGCCCTCGGCGACGTTCCAGCGGCACTGCCGCGAAGGCGCGGTCCGGACGGTGCTGGAGCTCGACGACGACCTGTGGTCGCTGGATCCGGCGAACCGGGCGGCGGTGAAGTTCTACACGCCGGAGCTACTGGAGAACCTGCGCCGGAACGTCGAGCTCGCGGACGTGGTCACGACGACGACGGAGCCGCTCGCCGAGGTGCTGCGGCAGATGAACCCGAACGTAGTCGTGTTGCCGAACATGATCCCGAAGTGGCTGCTACACCACGATCGGCCGGTCACGAACGGGCGCGTCACGCTCGGCTGGGCGGGCGGCCCGGGGCATTCGCGGGACTTCGGCGAGATGGCCGCGCCGGTGCGTCGGCTGTTGCAGCATCCGCGGTTCCGGGACGAGGCCGAGTTCCACATGATCGGCGGTCCGGATTGGACGGACCGTGTGTCGTCGCCGCGGTCGACGACCCGGCATACCGGCTGGTTCCCGAACGTCGAGGACCTGTATCGGGCGCTCGACTTCGACCTCGGCCTGGCGCCGCTGCGCCCGACGCCGTTCAACGACGCCAAGAGCGACGTGAAGTTGCTCGAGTACGCGGCGCTCGGCATTCCGGCGATCGCGTCGGACACCGGGCCGTATCAGCGGGCCGAGGCTGCCGGGGCGCTGGCGCTGCTGTGCCGGACCGCGCGTGACTGGGCCGCCGCGCTGGAAGCGCTCGTCAACGACGCCGAGGCGCGCGACCGGATGGGCAAGGAAGCACGTGAGTGGGCGGCGACCCGCTCGATCGAGACCAACGCGCACTTGTGGGAATCCGCCTACGGCGCGAAGTGAAGTGAGGGAGTCAGGTCCCATGAGCATGATCTGGGCATTGAGTGATCTTTCCGAGGCGGAGCGGCAGGTGCTGGCGCAGGCGGCTCGCGTCGAGGTCGAGAAGGCCGAGGACTCGGACGCGGCGAAGCGTTGGGAGGACATCGCTGTCTCGATTGAGAACGGCGGCAAGGAGCCGCACAGCGTCAAGCCTGGTACCTACACGCCGCTGGACGGTGGTCCGCGATGACGGACTACACGCCGCGCGCCGCGTCCTCCCTTCTGTCCAGCGCTCTCGCTCGCCTCGACGTCATCCAGCCCGAGGGACTGCGCGATCCGGTGCGGGACATCCTGCGGGCGGGTATCGAAGTCTGCGTGTCGTCGCGGTCGCTGCTCGGGAAGCCGATCCAGTACACGATCAACTTGGCTCAGGCGATCATCGACGCTCCCCTCGGCGTCGAGCCGCGTAAGCCCACGTCGCTCAGCGACGGCCCGCAGTGAACCCCGTGGTGATCGTGCCGTGGGGCAGCGACGGCGGGCCCCGTGAGCGGGTGTGGAACTTCCTGCGGCCACGCTGGGAAGCGACTGGTCTGGATTTGATCGTCGCTGCGGACCCGCTGTTTGGGGAACCGATGGCGGACTTGACAGCCGACAGCGAGCGAGGCCCGATCAAGACCGTGAAGCACCCGTTTTCCGTAGCGCGGGCGATCAACCGCGCGGCCAGGCTCGCTCCCCCGGAGTACGACGCCTTCGTGCTTTTCGGCGCCGACCACGTTCCGGATTCTGCGGTGCTGGACCATGCACAGGCGATGCTCGGCCAGTACGAGTGGTTGCCGCTGTACCGCCGGATCGCGTACGCCTCGGAGCAGTCGACCGCCGAGTGGCTCCGCACGAAGCCGATCGACCTGATCGGCACCTGGTTCAAGGAGCCGCAGCTGTGCCCCGGTGTTCTTGCGGTCCGGCGGGAGTTGTTCGAACGGGTAGGTGGCATGGACGAGCGCTACGAGGGCTGGGGCTACGAGGACAACGCCTTCTACGAGACGCTCTGCCGGGCGGCCGCGCCTGGTCCGGTGACCAGCGCGGTGCTGCGCGAGCTGTGGCACCCGCGAGACCACAGGGACCTGAACAGCCCGAACCGGGCGCTCTACCTCGGAGGCTCGCGTGGCTGAGTACCGGCTGTTCGACCCGGCGGATCCGCCGGCGTGGCTGGATCCGGAGTGGTGGCGGGACACCCCGAACTGTGATCACCTCGGTCATCCGGCTGGTGTGCATCGCGCGCGGCTTGAGCACGTTGCGCGGCTGGCCGCCGACGTTGCCCGGCGGGAGCGGCTGGACTGGATCACCGACATCGGCGCGGGTGACGGTGCTCTGCTGTCGCTGCTTCCCGCCGCGATGCGGCGCCGGGCCTGCGGTTTTGAGATCATCACCGATTCGGTGAAGGTCGCCACTGCGGTCCGGGGTGTCGAGGTCCGGCAGGCGAATGTGCTTGTCGACGAGATCGCGTGGGGCGCGCCGTCGAACCTGGTGATCGCTACGGAGGTTCTGGAGCACCTGGCGGATCCGCACGGGTTCGTCCGGGACGTGCTGGCCCGGAACGCAGACTGGCTGATCGTCAGCTCGCCGTGGCGGGAGACCGCCGACTACCACGAGGACAACCACGCCTGGGCGTGGGACCGCGTCGGCTACCGGGCGCTGGTCGAACAGGGCGGCTTTGAGGTCGTCAAGCATGTTGACGTCGAGTGGTCGCAGGTGATCACGGCGAAGGTGGTGAGGTCGTGACGGATCCGGAGATCACGGTCGTCATCCCGACGATTCCGCCGCGTAAGGAGCTGCTGCGGCGCGCGGTGGACTCGGTATGGGCGCAAACCTTGCGACCGTACGACGTGCTCGTGCCGAAGGACATCCACCACCGTGGAGCGGCGGCGACCCGGCAGCTCGGCCTGGAGCACGTCAAAAGCGACTGGGTGGCGTTCCTGGACGACGACGACGAGCTGATGCTGAACCACCTGAAGGTCCTCGCCGCGGCCGCGCGGATCTTCAACGCGGACTACGTGTTCAGCTACTTCATGGTCAAAGACGGCACCGGGCGTGAGCGCCCGGAGATCGATCCGCTCGGCCACTTCGGCCGCGCCTTCGATCCGGACCAGCCGACACAGACGACGATCACGACGCTGGTGCGGACCGAGCTCGCTCAGGCGGTCGGGTTTCGGGAGCCGCCGCCCGGCGCGCTGATCAACGGCGAGACGTACGGCGAGGACTTCCAGTTCACCGTCGAGTGCGTGAAGGCGGGCGCGAAGATCGTGCACGTGCCGCGGCGGACCTGGTGGTGGCACCACCACGCCGGAAACACCAGCGGCCGACCAGATCGCTGGTGATTTACACAATCCCCCCGGCAACGGAGGGATTGTGTAAATCGCGGGCGGCCCCCGCCGTGCGGCTATCCGTTACAGGTGGTGACGAAGTGTTCGATCTCGACGCCTACCTCGCGGATCTGCCCGAGGAGTTGCTGCAGCTCTCTGAGGGGCGGCAGCTGCTGACCCGGCTCGACCCGCTGCTGTTCGCGCTCGTCTACCTGCCGCAACACCTGCGCGGTGAGGAGACCGGCGACGAGATCAGCTTCTCCCCCGCGCATCTGGAGTGGTGCGAGCTGGCGAAGCGGTACGTCCGGCCGATCTCCGGCAGCGAGCCCGGCGAGCTCCGGGACGCGATCATCGCGCCCCGCGGGCTCGGCAAGTCGACGTGGTGGTTCCTGATCATCCCGCTGTGGCTGGCGGCTCACGGCCACAGGAAGTTCGTCGCGGCCTTCGCCGCGTCCGGCACCCAAGCCGAGCAGCACCTCGCCACGTTCAAGGCCGAGCTGCAAACCAACGAGCTCATCCGGGCCGACTTCCCTGACCTGTGCGCACCGGCGCGCCGGCCGCGCGGGACGACTGTCGCGGACACCCAGAACCTCTACATCGCGACGTCCGGGTTCATCTTCTCCGCACGCGGCATCGACTCCGAAGTCCTCGGATTGAAGATCGGCCGCCGACGCCCGGACCACATCGTCCTCGACGACATCGAGGGCACCGAAGGCAACTACTCGGTGACCCAGAAGGAACACCGGCTGGCGACGATGCTGTCGGGCATCCTGCCGATGAACAACAAGGCCAGCGTGACGTTGGCCGGGACGGTCGCGATGCCGGGCGCGATCGTCGACGACATCGCGGCGAAGCAGCGTGGTGAGGAGTCGCCCGGCTGGGTCGAGGGCGCGCAGTTCGTCGCCCGCTACTACGACATCATCCAGGTCGGCGCCGACGGCGCAGAGCACAGTCTCTGGCCTGAGCGCTGGTCGATGGTGTGGATCAACAAGGTCCGGCATCACCGCTGGTTCGCGTCGCAGATGCGGAACGACCCTCTCGCCGCCGACAGCGCGTTCTGGTCCGGCGAGGACTTCGTCATCCGGACGGATCTGCCGCTGACGCACCACGTGCTCGCGATCGACCCCGCGGTCACGACGAAGGCCAAGTCGGACTTCACCGCGCTGGCGGTGGTCGGGTACAGCCGCCCGGCGGACGCGTGCCTGATCTGGGACGCCTGGCAGGTGAAAATCCCGCCCGGCGAGAAGCTCCGCGCGCGGGTGCTGCAGATCCTCGATGCGTACCCGGAGATCGCGGGCGTGGTCGTCGAGACGAACCAGGGCGGCGACACCTGGCTCGCGATCCTGCATGACCTGCCGGTGAAGGTCCGGACCGTGCACCACGACGAGCACAAAGAAGTTCGCGCCGGGTCGCTGCTGGCGAAGTACCAGCGCAGCCGGGTCTTCCACGCGAAGCGCCTGCACCAGGCCGAAGCACAGATGATCCGTTTCCCGCTCGGCGCGCACGACGACCTCGTCGACGCGATCGGCACCGGGGTCGAGGTGTTCCTGAAGAGCGACAAGCAGCTGCCCGGCGCCGGCGCCCGGGAGGCCGCCGCATAGAGAGGGGCCGATGTGAGCGACCTTCAGGACGGCCTCAACGAGATGACGAAGGCCGAGCCCGGTTACGGCAAGGCCGTGGCCTATTCGGACGGCCCGATCAGCGAGGTGTTCGCGTCGCGGCGGATCCGTCGACTGCTGCGCGAAAAGGGAGTGAGCTTTCAAACGCCCCTCGGTGATGTCGTGATCGACGCTGTCGCGGACAAGCTGCGGATCGAGGCCATCACCGCGGACACCGAGCCGCGAACGAAGATGATCGCGAACGTCGACGAGGACAACGGGATGGCTCTGGTGCGGCCGGCGGTCATGCGGCGCGCGTTGCAGCTCGGCGACTCGTACCTCATGGGGTGGCCCGTCATGGACAACGAGGGCGAACCAGTGCCGGGGAAGGTCCGGATCTCGGTGCATGACGCCCGAAACATGCGGGTGATCTACGACGAGGACGCGCCGGAGCAGCCGAAGTTCGCAATCCAGAAGTGGCAGATCGACACCACCGAAGGCAAGCGGGTCCGGGTCGATCTGCTCTACGCCGACAAGCTGCGGCACTACATCTCGAAGACCTCGAAGGCCGAACGCGCTGCGGACTTCATGGAGTATGCGGCGGATGGTCGCGAGGCCGAGGAGGATAACCCGTACGGCCAGCTGCCGGTGTTTCACTTCCACGGCACGGGGTTGCCTGGCGAGTACGGGAGGCCGGAGCACAGGTCGTTCTATGGAACGCAGGATAAGTTGATCAAGTTGACGTCGAGCGACATGGCCGGGGTCGACTTCGCGTTCCTGCCGCAGAGGGTGGCGCTGCGCGAGGCTGGGGCGAAGTCGTCCTCGCCTGCCGAGCTGGATGAGGACGAGTTCATGTCCTCTCCGGACGGTCAACGAACGCAGACCCGGGACGGGCAGCAGGTTTCGACGCTGTCGTCCGAGCCTGGTTCGATCTGGGATCTGATCGGTTACAAGGACGTCAAGCAGCTCGATCCCGCCGATCCGGACGTGATTCTCAAGCGGCGTGCCGAGTATCTGCGTGAGGGCGCGGTGGCCTCGAAAACGCCGATGCACCTGTTCGACCGGACCGGGCAGATCCCGTCCGGGGTCGCGCTGACGACAGCGAACGAGCCGCTCGACAACAAGTCCACGTCGCGTCGGACGTTCTTCGACTCGACGTGGCGTGCCTTCTACGCGTTCGTGCTGAAGATCCTCGGCGAGGACAACGCGGTCGTGACGCTCGCGTGGGCGCCGATCGAGTCGACCGATGAGAGCACGAAGCTGGCGCAGGCCAAGCAGAAGCAGGAGGTCGGAGTCGAGTTCGTGCAGACACTGACGGAGCTCGGCTACAAGGCCGAGGACGTGAAGCGCTGGCTGGAAGACGGCGACGGCGGCCTGCCGCAAAAGGTCGCGTTGCTCGCCCAGCTGGGCCAGGCCGTGTCGGCGTTCTCGACCGCGGTCTCCTCAGGCGTGATGGACAGTTCCGTGGTGCAGCAGGTGATCAGCAAGGTGATGGGGGACATCGATGACCAGTCCCCCGCCCCCACCTGAACGGGTCGCCGCGCATGACGCGGCCGCGCTCGCCGCCGAGGCCGCCGCCGTCGCTACGGTCGTCGCGGCCGTCGAGGCCGCGTTCGCCAGCGTGTGGCAGTGGGTGCTCGCCAGCTGGGCGCGGGTGTTCGGCTCGCCGGACACGGTCGGTGAGGGTGAACCTCTGCGTGAGCTGCTCGATGACCTGGCGGGCCGGATCGCCGCGGTCGACGTGGACCGGGTCGACGAGCTGCTCGACGGCGCGAGGCAGGCACGGAAGCTAGGGATCGAGCAAGGCGCCACCGAGGCGGGCATCGACTCCGACGGGGCACCGCTCGATATTGATCCCGCCACACCAGAGGCGATCGACCGCGGTGTCGAGCAGGCGAAGGAGAAGCTGCAGCGCGCCGCCGACGAACTGAAGCACGTCGAGAAAGCGAACCGTCAGGCAGTCCTCGACCGCGCGTCGATCGGGCGGCAAGCCGTGCCCGTGCTGACGCGGACCGCGCGGACGACGTTCAACGCCGAGCTCAACGGCGGCATACTCACGGCCGCGATCGCGGCCGGCGCGCAGGTGCTGTGGATCGCCGAGCGAGACGCCTGCCTGGCGTGCACCGCGTTGTCCGGCCATCTGGTCATCCCGGGCCAGGCATTCCCGGACGGCACACAGTTCGGTCGACAGCGTGGGGCGTTCGCGCCTGTCACGGCGCCGCCGCTGCATCCGCACTGCAGATGCCGGATCTCGCCCTGGAGTGGACACGACTCGACAGCCGCCGCCCGGTCCGCCGCCCTCAACTGGTCCGGGGCGATGGCGGATGCACGGCAGCGCGGCGACCAGGCAGCGATCGTCGGCGCGCGCCGCGGCGCAACAGCGGCGGCGAAGTCTGGAGCGACCGGCTACCCGGAAGCGCTGCGCCGCGAGGCCGAGCGCGCCGTCCTGCGCGGCGACTCAGCCTTCGACACCGAACACGCTCGACTCGGCGCCGCAGACCGACTGCTGATGCGGATCGGCACCGCCAAGAACTCGCATTCCCCATCCGGCTGGCAAGTCCCGGCGGCGGTGAAGGCGAAAACCCGAGGCGCGGTTCGCCGCGGCTCATTCAGCAAGTAGCCCGCGATGGGCTCATCAGTCAGGAGGACGCCTAGATGGCGATCAAGACGCTCAACTTCAGGTTCGCGCGCGTGGCGCGGGATGCTGGTGACGAAGCCGGTATTGGCGGGGGCGGTTCGGCGGGTGACGAAGGCACTGAGCAGGACACCATGACCGGCACTGACGACGGTGACGAAGAGTCCGACGACACCGTCGATGACGAGGACGGCGACGAGGGCGAGCAGGAGCAGCCCAAGCCGAAGCCGTCCACGAAGCCGTGGAAGCCGCCGACGCAAGCCGAGTGGGAGGCCACGCAGGCGAAGCTCTCCAAAACCAATGCCGAGTCCGCCAAGCGCCGCACCGAGCTCAGGACACTCAAGCAGAAGTACGAGACCGACACCGAGCGCGCCGAGCGCGAAGCCGAGGAGCGCGTCTCCGCCCGCTACAAGCCGACCGCCATCAAGGCCAGTGCCCGCTCGGCGCTCCTCGAGGCGAAGGCCAAGCCGGAGCGCGTCGGCGCGCTGGCCGGACTGCTGAAGATGGACGACCTCGACATCAACGAGGACGGTGAGGTAACCGGGCTCGAAGCCGAGGTCGGCCGCGTCGCCAAGGAGTACCCCGAGTTCTTCCTCTCCGAGGAGGAGGAGAAGCCGGCGTCGAAAACGAAGCCCGGCAAGGTCACGCCGAACGGGAAGCCCGCTCCTCCCAAGGAGAAGGCGCCTTGGGACTTGATCGCCGACCGCATCAACGGCTGATTCCATCCACGAACTCCCAGATCTGGACCTGCTGGGAGCTCGCTGGGAACTCGAACACCACCAGGTCCATGCCAGCCCGAGATGGGCATCTGCCGCAGCCCGTGAGGGACACGCGGCGTCCCTGATCATCCACAAGCGAAAGCGAGGCAGCGATGGCTGTCGCATTCACGGGTGCGGGCTGGATCCCGATCGAGACCAACCCCGAAGTCATTCAGAAGGTGCAGCAGGCGTCGGCGGTCGAGCAGTTCGGCCACCACGTCCCGATGGGCAGCAACACCAAGTACACCCCGCGTTCCGGCGGCGTGCACCTGTCTCGTTGGGGTCGGTCGCAGCCCGCTCCGGCGGACAACTCGCCTTCCGACTCGGTGCTGCTGAACTCGGACAAGATCGGCGGCAAGGTCACGATCGCCGAGGAGGACATGGCCGATTCCGCCGCGAACATCGTCAAGACGAAGAGCCTTGACGCTGGTGGCAGCTACGGCAAGCTGTTCGACAACATCTGCCTGGGCATCACGGTCGCGAAGGCCACGTCCGGCTGGGGCTTCGACAGCCTGTACTACCAGCTCACCCAGAACGACACGGTGACCGGCTACACGGCCAACAGCAACCTGACACTGGCCGGGTCCGGCGGGATCACCTACGACCTGCTCAACGCCGCGTTGGGCAAGTACGAGCAGGGCGACTACTTCGACCCCGCCGAGACGATCGTGATCGCCTCCCCCGCGTTCAAGCAGACGCTGCGCGGCATCAAGAACAGCAACGGCGACCCGATCTTCAACGAGTCGTCCAACGGCACCGCAGGCGGTGGCCAGGGCGGCACGATCGAGATCTTCGGGCACCAGGGCCAGTGGTCCATGGGCTGCAAGACCTCGACGACCGGGACCGACTCCCCGACCGGCGCGCCGTTCATCGTGTTCGGCAACCGGCAGTTCCTCCACGTCGGTGACCGGAACCCCCTCGCGGTGAACTTCCAGGACGCCGAGAGCGGCATCGGCGTCGACACCGACGAGAACGTGCTCTACTTCCGGGCCCGTAAGGCATTCGCCGTCGGCGCTCCGGGCGCGTTCTCGATGCTGGTGGCCGGCTGATCCGACGAGCTGTGATGGGGTCGCGCGGCGTGCTGTCGCGCGGCCCTGTCGCCGGAGGGAGCCCGCATGGTCGACACCTGGGCCACTGTCGCCGACGTCCTGAAATTCACCGGTAAGACGGTCGGCGAGGACAAGGTCACGATGGCGCAAGCCAACATCGATCTGGTGGCCGGGAGGCTACCGGCGGACGCTGAGAGAATCGGCGACCGCGATCAGCACTGGCTGAAGCTCGCCGTGGCCTACCAAGCGGCGTGGTTGACCGCGCAGCCGGATGTGTTTGAGCGGCTCGACGTGAGGTCGACCGGCCAGTCCAGCGCATCCGGCGAGGAAGGTTGGCTGCAACTCGCACCGTTCGCGAAGTGGGCGCTGAAACGCGTCTCTTGGCTCGGATCCCGGTCGCTGCGGGTCAAAGCGCCCTACGAGGGCTCCGATGCACAGCGGGTGGTGTACGGCGACGACAACGATCCCGGTACCTGGGTTCCGATCGGAGGCTGACGTGTGGGCGCTCGCGACCTGCCGAGCCTCGATCTATCGAGGCACCATCCCGGATCCCGACTATGCGGACCCAGTACCGAACAACACCACGCCCTTTCATGCCGACGTAATTGCGGCGATCGACGAGCGGAACTCCCGAGTGTGGGATCCGGCAACGCAGACCCCGCGCGTGGTGCGCGTGGTCAAAGGCACGGTTCCGTCCACAACGGACATTCAGACCGGTGACCGGCTTCGGGACGACACCAACGACGTTCTGTACCTGGTGCAGAACGTGACCAGGCCACGAGAAGCGGGCCGGTCACCAGACATCGTGCTCGCCCTGAAGCGGATCGGTGACGACGGGGGGTAGGCCATGGACTACCACCCAGAACCAGGCTGGCACGACAAGCTCGATTCCAGGCACATCCGCCGCTGGTTCGAGGACCTGGTCCTGGAAGTCGGGGTGGACGCCCAGCGCGGCGCACCGGTAGACACCGGCCGCCTGGCGAGGTCCATCGAGGTCGACGTGAACGGTGACGTCGGTCGAATCGGCAGCCCGCTGGAGTACGCGCCGTATGTCGAGGACGGCCACCGGGTCGCATACAAGGACCCGCGCACCGGCGAAACCGTGTTCACCGGCGACGTCGTGCCGCCGCAGCCCTACCTTCGTCCAGCGCTGTACCGGCGGCGCGGCGGCTAGAACCTGAAGGGAAATCAGTCATGGCAGAAGGGTTTTCTGTCGCAGCGGCGAACACACACCTGGACAACCAAGTGACGGCGTACCCCTATTTCAAACTGCATGTCGGCCCGCCAGGTCCGAACGGGACAGCGAACGCGGCCTCGGAGGCGACTCGCAAGAACCCCGCGTTCGCGGCGGCTTCCGGCGCCAGCAAGGCATCCAGCGTGGATGCCGTGTGGACGAACGTCGCCGCCAGCGAGGACTACACGCATTACACCCAGTGGTCTGCGGCGTCGGGCGGGACCTTCGGCGGCTCCGGCGCGGTCACCGCGAACGCGGTCACCACCACCGACAGCTTCACCATCCCCGCAGGGCAGCTCGTCCTCACCGTCCCGGTCGCCAGCTGACCGCCAGTCTCAGCGACCACGGGAGGGGGTGACTCGTGGCCAGCTACTCCGACGACTTCAACCGCGCCGACAGCTCCGACCTCGGCGCCGGGTGGGTCGAGGTTTCCGGCGACTGGTCGATCAGCGCCAGCCAGCTCTCCCCGGGAAACACTGGCGGGACGGTCATCCTCCGCGCCGCGACCGTGATGGGGTCGAACGACCACTCGGCGCAAGTCGCCATCGCCGCCACGACCGCGGCGAGCCAGGGAGTCTGGTGCCGAGGCAACACGAACATCACCAGCGGCTACCTGTGGCGCAACAACGGCACGTCGTGGGATCTGTTCGCCGTCGTCGGCGGCAGCTTCACCATGATCGGCACCTACGTTGCGGCCGCCGCACCGGGTGATGTCGCGAAGGTCCAGGCAGTCGGCTCGACGATCAAGGCGTTTGTGAACGGCGTCGAACGCGTCAGCGTCACCGACACCGGCGTCGCTACCGGCACCAACGTCGGGATCCGCTCCGAAGCTGCCGGGGCGCTCCGCTACGACAACTTCGCCGCAGCCGACGCCGGCGGCGCGGTGACGGGATCCGCGTCCGGAGTCTTAGGCGGGCTCACGGGTGCCGCGTCCGGGGTCCGGAAGGTCTCGGCCACGGCAGCGGCCACGTTCGGCGGGCTGGGCGGCTCGGCGACCGGCATCCGCACCGTGCTCGGCGCAGCCATCCTGAACGGCGGATCTCTGGCGGGCAGCGCCACCGGACGCCGGACGGTCGTCGGCTCGGCGCTCGGCGTCGAAGGTGCTTTGACGGGCCACGCGTCCGGCACGGTCACGGCCGGGAACGATGGGAATGGCCCGTACATCTACGCCTCTGACGAGGCAGTGACGCGGGCGTGGCTGGCCCTGCTCAACGGATTCTCGGCCGGGATGGTCGGGGAAACGCTGCCGCGCAACACCGAGAGCTGGGCGGATTCGGGGTTCGTGACCGTGGCGGTGGCCGGCGGTTCGACGGTGCCGGAGTTCCGGCTGGAGTCGCCGGTGATGGACGTGCGCGGATGGGCGACCACGTCGGGCACGGACGCGCCGCCGTGGAACAAGGCGCGCAACCTCGCGCTGGCCGTGCAGGCGGGAACCTACCGGCAGGAGCCGTGGTTCGTGGAGCTACCCGCGTGCAGTGAGAACGCCGTCGTGAAGACGGCCTACGTCCTCGGGAAACCGAGGCGGGCATATGGCGACTTCGGCGACTACGCCGTGTACGTCCTGGACCTGGTCGTGAACTGGGTTCCGGTGGCCAAGAGCACCCCGTGAGGGGAACCGACAGCAATCCCTTCGGGACGTTCGGTCCCCAATCCATTGTGGAGTGCCATCATGGCCGACACCAGCGGCTTTGTGCCGTCGAACCTTGTGATGGGTCCGGCGCGCCTGTACATCTACCGTTTCGCGTTCGATCCGACCCTGTCCTACGAGCCAGCGCTGACCGACATCAACATCGCACCGGCCGGATCTGCCTGGTACGACACGGGTCTGACGCTCGGCGGGTCGAACGTGTCGATCGAGCCGACGTGGACGCCGCTCACCGCGGACCAGCTTGTCGACAAGCTCGGCGCGCGGCTCACCGACCGCGACATCAAGTGCACGGTGAACTTCGCTGAGATGACCCGCACGAACCTCGCGTACGCGTGGAACATGACGGCCGGACCGAGCGGCGCGGCTTACTTGACGTCGGATCTCAACGCTGGGCAGGATGCCAACCGCGCGCCGTACCGGACGCTGCTGATCGACGGCGCCGGTCCCGACAAGGCCGACGGGACGGCGCAGAAGCGGCGGGCGATCCTGCGGAAGGCATTGCCGTCCGGTAACACCGCGCTGAACTGGGCGAAGGCCGATCAGCAGGTACTCGCCAGCGAGTTCCAGGCGTTCTTCGTGTCCGAGACGGTGTCGCCGATCCGGCTCGTCGACCCGAACGGCTAACACCCCAAGTCGCAGCCCCGTGTCGCAGGAACCTGACGCCCTGCGTCACGGGGCTGCCCCACCCCTTTCCTTTGTCCTGTCAGGAGGACCAATGTCCCGTTCCCGCAACCGTCGTCGCCGTCGCCCGGCAGGCCCACCACCACCTAGTGCGTCACTGGGGATCGTGCTCGACTCGGAAGAGAGCGAAGCCGAAGTCGAACGGATGCTCGCCGATCGAGAACCCTTGTTCACCGTCAGCGGCACGACCTACACCATCCCCAAGCAAGTGCCGGTCGCGTGGACGCTGCAGGCCTTCAACATCGCGATGACGGCTGGGGAAAAAGCTGCGATCACCTGGGCATGTGCGACGGTCCTGGATCCCGAGGCGTGGCTAGCGCTGCAGGAGTGTAGGACCCTCACCGCGAAAAACCTTGAGGCGGTGATGAAGGCCGTGATGGATAAGGTCATCCCGGACGGCATGCCGATCCCAAAAGCCTGAGCGCCGCCTGGCACGACCGACTGTCCACTCTGGTCTGGTTCATCGGTCACATGGATGACGTGCTGTCGGACATGTCGGTCTTCCATGGCGTCGACGACATCCGCCCGCTTCCCGCGTCGGTGTTCTTCCCTCGAATGTTCCGGCTGCCGACGTACCGCGGTGCCGTGGCGCAGGCGCTCGTTCGTGACCTCGACACACCTCCAGTACCGCACCGCGCGGAGCTCCCGCCATCGACGCCGCCGCCCGAGAAGCCCTACGAGGCCGAGCAGATCGCGGCCATGAACCGGTCGCAACTGTGGGGCCCGATGGGCCTGCAACAGCAGACAGGGGTCTTCGACCTCGGATAGGGGGTCGCGGTGGCCGACGACTTCAAGATGGCTGGCGCCTACGTCGAGGTCCACCTGCGGGACCACACCGAAGCTGACGAGAAACGCATCCGGACCCGACTGGAGAACGCGCCAGCTGTCACGGTCAAGACGTACCTCGACGACCCCCGGAACACCAAGTTCGTGAAGGAGCGGATCGGACGCTCCCCTGCCGCGAAGATCCGCACTGACGCCGACGTCGCACTGGCCGACGCGCGGATCCGGGAACTCGCCGCCCGGCGCACCGAGGCCCTCGTCACCATCGATGCCGACATGGGCAAGGCGAAGGCCCGAATCGCCGAACTCGAAAAGCAACGCGGCAATACGAAGCTCGACGTCGACGCCGAGATCTCGAAGGCGAAGGCGAAGATCGATTCGTTGAAGGCCAAGCGTAATCGGCTGGTCCTTGAAGCTGACGTCGACGAAGGCAGCATCCGCAATGCTGCCGACAAGGTCGACTCCGAGATGGAGCGCGTGGCGCGACGCGCGAACGCCAGCTTCGACGCGCTGATGTTCGCCGGTCTCTCGATCGGCCTGCCTGCGGCCGCGGCCGTCGGGGCGGTGGGCGCGACGGCCGCGATCGCGCTCGTGCCAGCCGCTTTGGTGGCGCTCAGTGTCGCGACGTTGAAGAACAACAAGGACATCAAGGCCAGCTGGGAAGACACCACAGACCGGATCGTGACCCGCGCCGGCGACATTGCACGGGTCATGGGCGGTCCGATCCAGAAGGCTGCGACCGACGTCGGCGAGACGTTCACCCGGCTCGAACCGCAGCTCGAGAGGGCGTTCGATGGCGCTGCGCCGTCGGTCGATGAACTGGTCGGCTCGGTCACAGACCTTGCCAGTGAAGCCATGCCTGGTCTTGTGGTCGCAGCCGCGAAGAGCGAGACCGTGCTCAAGGGCGTGCGGGACATGTCCCGGGACACAGGCGCTGGTCTGTCGGACATGTTCTTCGCGATCGGATCGGAATCGAAGGCCGCAGGCACCGGCGTCGCGCAGTTCGGCGACATCACCCGCGACATGCTGGGCTTCGTCGGCGAGTTCTTGGCGAACCTCGCGTCCGGATCGACTGGCACGCTCCCCCAGTTCCGCGGCACCCTGCTGCAGGTCGAGGATGTCGTCCTCTCGCTGACCGGCGAAGGGATGCCGGCGTTGCAGGGCGCGACGTCGGGCTTTCTCGGGACCGTGTCGGGTGGCCTTTCGATCGTGAGCGGCCTCGTCTCGATACTCGGGCACCTTCCGCCGCAGGTCACTGAGCTCGGCGGGGCGATGCTGGCGGTGAACAGTTTCGCGCGCCTGTTTGGTACGTCGCTCGCCGAGACTGGGTTCGGGCTGCGAGCGTTCTCCTCCACGGTCGACGCCGCCGGGAACCGGACGACACCGTTCAAGGAAGCCATGGCCGACGCCGAGCGGAACGGCAGCAGCAAGTTCCGTGCGGGCATGTCGACGCTGGTGTCGTCCGGGATCAACCCACTCGGGATCGCACTGGTCGCCGGCGGCGCGCTGCTGGACCTGTGGGGCAAGAAATCGCAGGAGGCAGCCACCAGAGCAGCGGAGCAGAAGCAGTCGGTGAACGACTTGACGCGGGCTTACATCGCCGACGGCAACGCGGTCGGCGCGAACGTCCGCGCCACCACGCAAAAGGCACTCAGTGATCAGAACGCGTACCGCAACAGCCAGGTATTCGGGCAGTCTCTGACGCAGGTTTCCTCAGCGGCGCTCGGGAACAAGGACGCGCTGAACACCTACAACGCCACCGCCAAGGACTACATCCGCGGTCTGCTGTCCGGATCGGACGCGAACCGCGAAATGATCGGTACGGTCCTGGCGCAGGCCGACGCGTTTGCTAAGCAGGGCGGCAACGCCACGGACGTCGTGGATGGCCTGTCGGCCGTACGGCTGCATTCGCTCAACCTCACCGATGCACAACGTAACTCGCTGATCGCGACGCTCAACGGCATCTCGGCAGTGAACGGTGAGGCGCGGGCGCAGGCAGAGGCCGCACAGAAGGCCAAGGCGCTCGCCGACGCACAGGATCAGGTCGCGTCGATCGTCGCGCGCGGCACCACCCCCGCGATGTACTCGGCTCAGGCCGCGTCGAACGACCTCACCGCCGCATGGGAAGCGCTGAACACGGCGGGCGGCGATGTGGCGGCGAAGGGCAAGGCGCTCATCGACGTGATGCTGAGGCTGTCCGGGCAAACCCCGAGCGTCGAGGAGGCGATGCAGGCCTGGAACGACAGCCTGCGTGGAATTGGCGAGTCCTTCAAGGGCTTGAACCTGAAGGGCCACAGCAAGGATCTGATCGACGCATCCGGAGCGATTAACACCACATCCGAAGCTGGGTCGAAGCTCCAGGACACCGTGCAAACCGCGGCAACGCAGATGGCCAGTTACGGCCAGGCGCTCAAGGACGCAGGTACCCCGGCGGACGAGATCCGCAAGAAGCTTGAGGGGATGGAGGGCGATTTCGCCAAGCAGTTGCGGGCGCTCGGTCTCAACGACAAGCAGATCCAGCAGTTGGTCGAGCACTACGGGCTGATTCCGGACAAGATCCTGACGAACCTGAAGCTCGAAGGGGACGTCGAGGCGCAGAAGCAGCTGACCGACATTGTCGGGAAACTCAAGGACATCCCGCCACAGAAAGGTTTGCGGGTCGAGGCGCTGACCGACACCGCCATCAAGGCGCTGGCGGATCTCGGGTACTCGGTGGTCAAGCTGCCGGATGGAACGTTCCAGGTGTACGCGAATACCGAGCCGGGGCGTACAGCCGCGCAGAAGCTTCTCGGCGACATCGGAAACAGCGACGCGACGACCATGGTCTACGCGAACACCCAGCCCGCGGGTGAGGCGGTCAACAACTGGAAGAACACCACCTCATCCACTGAAGGCCGAACAACCACGTACACGAACGACGACCCGGCAACTGGGGTTGTCCGGCAGTGGAAGGTGACCACAGACGCGACCGGCGCTCGAACGGTCACCTACTCGAACATCGATCCGGCCACCGGCGCTGTGCGGGTGTGGAAGCAGAATGCCGACGGCACATGGGCTGAGACTCATGCCCGCGCAGACGTGGGTGCTGCTGAGGCCTCGCTCAACCATGCCGCACGGGACCGGACCGCTTTTATCCGGACGATCACAGTCGGGACCCCCGGAGGGGGCACGAACGGTGGCAGCCTGACCGGCAGGCCGGTCTGGAACGCACAGGGAAACATCCTGAAGTTCTACGCAGGCGGGGGTTTCGAGGGCTTGACGCCGATGGCGTCGCTGGCGTCGATGGTGCCCTCGGATACGTGGCGGGTCGTGGGCGACAACCCGCGGTTCCCCGAGGCCTACATCCCTATGGACCCGACGTCGAGACGGTCGCAGGCGTTGCTTGACGAGGCGAACACACGCATGGGTCGAACCGCGGCCAGCAGGAACATGACGATCAACAACAACGTCACGATCCACACGCAGGCCTATGAGCCTCAACGCGTCGCGGCCGCCGTCTTCTCCGAGCTCGCCTGGCAGATGAGAGGGGGGTGACCTGGTGCCGACTCGGGTGATCTGGCCGACGTACACGATCGGCACGTGGGCGGCCAATGTGGACGATGACCTCGGTTGCCGCTGGGTGGTCGAGAAGCAGACCCTGAACGACGGCATTGGCCGGAAGACCCACACCTCCGAACGACCGTTCGGGATGGGCGCCTACCGGAGCCGCTCCTACCCCGCGGCGCGGACTGGCCTGATCCAGGGCTACTGCCAGGCCCCGGACCGGGCCAGCCGCGTTACGGCACGTGACCGGCTGATGAGCCTGTTCCCCGCCGGGGGTCAAGCGCTGCTGGTTGTCGACGACGGGGTCGCACCGAGGCAGCTGCTCGTCGAGCTCGACAGCGACGTCCTGAAGTGCGATGTCTGGAAGACCGGTGAAGGGATCGATTGGCAGCTACCGCTGATCGCGACGGATCCACGCTGGCTCGACACGACGATGCAAGTGGCTGGGCCGTTCACGGTCGGTGGCGTGGTAGCCGATGGCCTCGACTGGGGCAGCGGCGGTCTGGATTGGGCGAACGGCGGCCTGGACTGGGGTAGCAGCGGGAACGGTGGCGTGTTGTCGCTGACGAACCCCGGCAGCGCGCCGACGTGGCCGGTCTTCACTGTCGTCGGCCCGCTTGTGAACCCGGCGCTCACCAACCCGGTGACAGGCGACGTGATCGCCTACACCGGCACCGTCGAGGCAGGACAGACGCTGGTGATCGACACCAGCCCGTTTACCCGCTCGGTCGCGCTCAACGGCGTCGACCGCTCCGGCCTTCTCGCTTCGGCGCAATGGATCGAGATCCCACCTGGCGGGCAGGTGACTGTCCAGTTCTCCGGCGCCGGCGCGGGAACGGTCACCGCGTCCTGGCGGTACGCCTACAACTGAGAGGGGGCCTGATGCCCACCAACGCGGTAGCGACTGGCTTCTGGTCCGCGATGCCTGGCGGCTCGCGCGTCAACTCCGCCCGTCAGGGGCGCGCTCTGCTCCAGGCCGTCTATCAGAACAACGACACCACCCCGATGAACGGCACACGCTCCGGCGTCGTGCCGACGACGTGGGACTCGGTCAACCTTCGTTTCACCGACCTTGCCGTGGCGGTCACGTCCGGGCTGACGATGAGCGTCGCGCCCGGATCATCGGTGGCGCACCGGTCTGGTCAGGGACCGTACGAGGGCTGGCTGCTCGCGGCGGCGTCGGTGACATGCGACCCCGCGCCGGCCACGAACCCGCGCAACGACCTGGTCGTGATGCGCTGGTACGACTCGGGTCTGGGCGACACGTCGCCGGACGGGAACCCGTGCCGGATCGAGATCATCACCGGCGCGCCGGGTGCAGTGCCCGTCGACCCAGTCACGGCGAACAGCCTGGGTGTCATCACGAACTGGGCGACCGCGCCGGTTCCGGCGCAGGCGGCCGGCGGCGGGATCGGGATCGTGCTCGCGCGGGCGCAGGTGTCGACCGGTGGTGTGATCACCTTGACCCGTCTGCGGCGCTCGGTCGGTGTCATCGGCGGAACTCGCGTGCTGATGGAGGGCGACAGCGACACCGCGGGCTCTGTGGGTGACACCCGCTACAACCCCGCCACCGACACGTTCGAGGTGCGCGACAGCGCCGGGAACTGGCGGAAGATCCGCTTCGGTCCGGATGTCGGCGGAGAGTGGCGCGACGCACGCACCACACCTCCCCTTATCGGTGGCGCGACGAAGCTGCAGTTCGCCACGAGCGTCGTCTCGGCCAACGGGCTCACGTTCAACGGCACGGACACCTGGACGTGCCAGACGGCCGGGCCTTACAGCTTCTTCGGTCAGCTGCGCTCGAACTTGGCCGTGAATGGCGGCATCTGCGTGGGTGCCACGACCTACAGCGACGCGACGCACATCCTGCCGTTCCTCGGCTTCACGAACGGCACCGACTACGCGATCTCTGGTACGGCGTACCTGAGCGTGGGGCAACAGTTCTGCTTCTACTTCTACAACAACGGGGGGGCCACCTCGATCAACAACGGGTTGCGTAACGCCATGGCGAAAATCTGGAAGCAGCAGGCAGCCGCCTGATGGGCACCGAGCGCGAGTACACCGCGGTCGTCTACTCGACCACCACGGGCAGGGTCTTGTACGACCTGGACCTGGACGCCGAGCCCGAGTGGTCAACGCGGGTAAACGACGTCGGCGGCGGCCGGATTATCGTGCCGTTGCCCGGTGACGAGAAGACGGCCCGCGTACGCGAGTGGTGTGTGCCCTGGCGGTACTCCATCGGCGTGCTACGCGGCGACACCGTCTGCCAGGGCGGACCGATCGTGCCGTACTCGCCGGACGATGACAAAACGAAGCTCGTCGTTGCCTTCAAGGGCTTCTGGGAGCTACTCAATCGTAGGCTGCTGCACAACGAGAACTGGAACCCGGCGACTGCGAAGATCACCGACCCGTCAGCGGACCTATCTATCACCGACAGCCTGCCGAACATCGGCAGGACGATCGCAGATCATGCATTGGGATGGCATCACCGCCCCGGATCGGACTTGCCACTCGACCTACCCCCCGTTCTTCCCGGCGGCGGGACGCACGTCAGGAACTACCGAGGCTACGAAGCAGCGTACGTCGGGCAGCGCTTGCAGGAGCTCACCCAGGTCGACGGCGGCCCCGACATGCTGTTCCAGCCGTACCTGACGACCTCAGGCGGTTTTCGGTACATCCGGCACCGGATGCTGATCGGCAACCCACTGCTGACCCAGCCGGGCGCTCCGTTGAGGTTCGACTACAACTCGACCTTGGTGTCGCTGAGCATCGCCGGAGACGGATCTGCCTTGGCGAACACCGCGTTCGTGAAGGGAACAGGGAACGAAGCTGGCACCCTGTTCGGATACGCCACCGACACGACGCTGATCGACGCCGGATGGCCGGCGCTGGACATGGTCGACACGAACCACACATCGGCTGATCAGCAGTCCACTCTGGACGGCTGGGCGAAAGCCGACATTCAGCTGTACGGCAGCCAGCCGGAACAGTGGCAGGCCGTCGTGCGCGCGGACGCCGACCCGCCGCTCGGCTCGTACACCCCGGGGCACTTCGCGGACTACAGCGTGAAGGGGCACCACTGGCTGCCGTCCGGGATCTACTCCTACCGGATCCTCGGCGTGTCTCACAGCGGCAGCACACCGCGGGGCTGCGTCGACCACCAACTACAGGCGGTTCGTGCCGCGTAAGGAGCGCGCACAGGATGGTGGCCAACCAGCCGATCGAGCGGCCGAACTCGCAGGACTACCTCGTCAACGAGCTGCGCGATCTGCGCCGGACCATCGAGGAGTTCACGCGGTCCAGCAAGTTCCCGTTCTCCATCGGGCACGGCGGCGTCCCGGACTTCACCGTGCTGCCCTCGGAATCCGGCGACGGCACCGCGGACCTGTCGGTCTACTACGGCGACGGGAACCCGCTGCTCGTCACCCGCACGGTCGCGGGAAAGAAGGTATTCGCGATCCGGGACACGCTCGTCGGCGGCCAGCAGCCGACGCTGTTCGGCACTGATCCGATCGCCGGGTACGGGCTAGCGACGCCGTACACGCAATACTCGATGTATCCCTACGATCCGCCGGACCTCGGCCACGGAAGCGCCACGTTCTATCCGATCTGGACCGGGAACGCCCAGCATTTGAACCCGGCGGTCCAGGCGTCGATTTTGCTGAAGCTCGTGTCGACGGCGCCGAACACGACGATGCAAGCCCGTTGGCACCTCTACGACCTCGTGACCGGCTACTCGACCTATGCGGCGGTGCAGTCGCTGACGAACGTCACCGCGGGCACCAGCTACGCCAACAGCGCACTCCAGGCCACAACGGTGCCACAGTCGGAGATCGGCAAGTCGCTGATCGTCGACCTCGAGGCGAGGATCTCCGTCGGCGCAGGCACCGCGTACGCGAGTCCGAACTACTTCGTCGGCTCGGGCAAGGGCCTCGCCGACTCGATTGGAGGCTGGTAATGACCGATCCCACCCCTGATCCTGCACTGGATCCCGAGTTCCCGACCGAAGGACCGGACGACGACACCCGACCCCCTGTGGTGCTGGTGCCGTCCCCGACCCGTCAGCCGATGCCGCAGATCCCGCCACCTCCACCCGAACCGACCATCGCCGAACTTGCAGAGGCCGACGGCGAAATCCAGCAGTCCGCTATCGACGGCGAGTAGAGCGGGAGGGTCTGCATGGTCTCTGTGCGTATCCCGCCTGGGTTCCTCGCCGCGCACGCCGTGATCCTCGGTACTGGGTACTTGCTCGGCCCGGACAGCTGGTCGTCCGGCGGAACGTTCACCGTGGTCCGCGACCTGGGCATCCCGATCCGGATCTGGGGTGCGGTGTTCCTGCTCGCTGGTCTGCTACTCCTCATCCAGCGTCGGACTTTCGGACACATCCTCGCGCTCGGCTCTTTCACCTTCTGGGGCGCCGGGCTCGCCGCAACGCTCTTCACCGGCCAGGCCACCGGGTATGGAGGACCCGCGCACGTCTTGCTTCTCGCGCTCGTACATGGCCTCGCGCTGTGGCAGCGCAGCCAAGCCCGTCTTGACCAGCACCGCGGGCAAGACCAATGACGCCGAGCACGAGGGGGTCACATGGTCCTCGCCGCCGACGCGGCTTCCACTCCGCCGTGGCTCGCGCTCGCCCTCGGCGTGTTCACGCTGCTCGGCGTCATCGCCACCGCCGCAGGCCCCGCCATCGTCGAGCGCATCAAGAACGCGGCCGGGAAGCAGAAGGACCCGAAGCCGGAGAAGCCCGACCCGCCCGCGCCGTCGACACCGGCGGTGGTCCAGCGAACTGACCAAGCACTGGACCTCGTCGAGAAAGCCATGGTCGACGCCCAAGCCGCGCGGGACAAAGCGCAGGCCCGCGTCGAGACACTCCTTCAACGGATCGACGACCTCGAAGCCGAACTCTACCGCCGAGATCCACTGTGGAATGGGGGCTCGAATGGGCAAGCAAGCTGACGCGCCCCTGGACGCTGCTCGTGAAGGCGTTCACGCCCTAGCGGCGGCCGCGCCACGTGAGGCACGGACTCAAGCTCGCGCGGTCGCCCGGGAGGAGTTGCGGCGCTTCTGGCCACGGGTAATCGTCGCGGTCGCGTTCGTTACAGCCCTGATCGTTCTGGTGGGCGGCGTCTTGGTCAGCAACCTCTACGGCAGAGTCGCGGCGACCGACGCGGACGTTACGCGGCTGCAGCAGGCGCAGGAGGCGAAGGTGTCCGGCGATCGCGCGAACGCCGAGCTGGCGCAGCGGGGTCAGCCGCAGGTTCCGATCCCAGTGCCGGGGACCACCTCGGACACCGACGTGATCGTGTCCGCCGCGGCCGCGCGGGTTCTGGCGTCCTTGCCGGATCCACAGCCGACCGCTGCGGAGCTCGGCGCGGCGATCGCGCGGTACGTCGCCGAGCACCCGATCACTCCCGCGCAGCCAACGCCGGGCCAGATCTCGTCGGCGCTGGCGGGCTACTTCACGACGAATCCGCCGCCGAAGGGCGAGATGGGCGAGACCGGTACGAGCGGTATCCCGGGCGCGGACGGCTCGAAAGGTGAGAAAGGTGACCGCGGGGAGAAGGGCGACAAGGGAGATCCGCCGACAGTCGAGCAGATCCAGGAGGCATTCGCCCAGTACGTACGCGACAACCCCGACGTCCTCTGCCCGCTCGGCGGCAGCTTCATGCAGCTGCGGCTTCGTCTGGAGAACGGCGGCGCCGCGGACACCTACCAGTGCGTCGTCGCTACCTACCCGCCGCCGGCGTCATCCAGCACGCCGGTGCTGCCGCTCCCCACCATCTGACCGGAGGGAACCACGGTGCCCACAACAGAAGATCCGAGCGACCCGCGGCTCACACGCGGCGTCGACAGCATGCCCACTGACCAGGCCGCCGCCTACCTGGTCCTCTCGGACGAGGAACGCGCGAAGGGCTTCGTCCGGCCGCTACGCCGCTCCTACGTCCATACACGCGGCGAACAGCCCTGTCAGTCCGTCACCACGATGACCCAGGCGATCGCCGAGACGTACGCGACGGACCCGCACTTCTACGGCGCCACCTACTGCGTGACCTGCCGCATGCACCTGCCGGTCGGCGAGTTCGTGTGGGACGGCACCAGCGAGGTGGTGGGGTCATGACCGATTTCGACCCGCAGCGCGCCGCGTTCGTCGGCGCCAGCTCCGAGGACTGGGCGGCGCAGGCCGCGCTTCTCGAGGGCGCTGTCGTGCACGACCCGAGCGATCCGGACGCCGCGCCGATCCGCACCCGGGAGGAGTGGGACGCAGAGGGCTGGGACGCCGAACGACAGCCGCCGAAGACCGTCGCCGAGGCGCAGGCCGCGCTCGCCGGCCGGATCGCCGACCCGAACGCGCCCGACACAGCCGTGGTCGCTGGTGCCTACGACGAACTCGAGGAGGGCTGATGGCGCTATATATCCCTTGGCTCGCCGACGCAGCGCGCAGCACCGGCTATCCGGTCGTCGAGATCCCGGGCTGGCGCAGCCGCGGACACGGCGGCATGCGGCTTGTCGAGGGCGTCGTCGGGCACCACACAGGTACACCCAGGTCTGCACCTGGCGACTACCCCAGCCTGAACGTCGTCACGAACGGCCGCAGCAACCTCCTGGGACCGCTGTGCAACCTCGGGCTCGGCAAGACCGGAACGATCTACGTGGTCGCTGCTGGGCTGGCGTACCACGCGGGCGCGTCACGTTTCGTTGACTCGCAAGGCCGTGTCGTGTTCGTCGACCTCAACGACGAGTTCGTGGGAATCGAGGCCGAGAGCGACGGCAGCGGCACCTGGTCGGACGCCCAGCTCGATTGCTACCCGAAGCTCACCGGGGCGCTGCTGAAGTACATGACCCGCGGCGTCGAGCGCTACGTGAGCCACCGAACGTGCGCGATCCCGGCTGGCCGGAAGCCGGACCCGACCGGGATCAGCGACGGCTGGATGCGACAGCACGCCGCCCTGGCGATGGCTGGTGGTGGCAGTGGCGGTGGCTCGAAGCCTGCGCAGCCTCCAGAGCCGCCGAAAAAGCGGAACGAGCAGCACGAGGAGTACATGATGGAACCTTTGATCCTGGGGCCGACCAAGGACGGCGGCGCTGAGCAACTTCAGCTGGTGCACACCGGCGCCGCGGCCGTCCTGAACGTCATCCCGCTGACCGACCTGGCCGTGTTCTTCGGCAATTCCAAGCCGGAACCGCCCGTGTACTGCTGGGGAACCAGCAGCGGCGGGGGCATGGGCGGCGGGCAATCCACGATTCCTGGTCGTGACGATCGCCGCGCGGAACGGAACAAGCCTCAGCAGTACGACATCCCGGCGGGCACCACGCGGATTGCCACCAGCTATTCGACCAACGGGAAGTTCGCGGTTCAGATCGTGCCGCGCGCTCTGCTGTAAACGATCAAGTACGAGTTGGAGGAAGCGATGGACGAAGTTCGGTACCCGCTCGCGGCTGAGAGCGCCAGGACAGGCGGCTGGTTCGCTGGGCTGTCCGGTCTGGTGGGTGTGGCGGTCGTGGTCGGGTTCATCACGCAGGACCAGGCGAACGCCCTGAACGTCACGCTGGTCGCGATCGGCGCGCTGGTGACGACGGTGTCGCCGTTGCTGGCCGCGTTCGGCATCCGGCGGAAGGTGGAGCCGCTGGTCACACCGGTGGCTGAGCCGCGCAACGACAGCGGTCAGACCCTCACGCCGGCGTCCTGAGGCGCACCGTCGATCGGAACCGTAGAGGAAGGAGCCCGCTGTGAGCGAGCAGAAAGAGGACACGACCGCCGAGGTCGAGATCGATGCCGCCGGGAACCAGGTCGAGCGCCATCCGGCCGATCCGCGGTTCAATCCCGCGCACCCGACCAACCCCGCGTGGCGATCCGGGCCGCCGTCGCCGGACATGCCGGCGGAGGCGGGGATCGTCGCGATGTTCCAGGCACCGGATGGCCCGATCAGCGCGAGCGACGTTCACGTCGAGCCGCCGCCTCCCGGGCCGGAGTCCGAAGTAGAACAGGCCGAGTCGCCCGAAGATGCCGTGGACGACGCCAGCACAGCGAAGGCGCGACGCCGCCGAAGCTGACGAACGCCCCCACCGTCTGTGCGTCGAGCACGGTCAGGTGGGGGCGTTTTCGCGCATCATCAGCGCGCTGAGAGCGTCTGTCCTTTTGGGATCGAATCCATGGATTACCCATGTCTTTCGCGCTCTCCACTACGCTCCGTTGCGCTCCGTTGCGCCCCGCTCTGATCGAAACAGGGGGTGGCCTTGTCCCCGGTTGGCTCCGCTATGCTCCGTTACGCCCCAAGCGGTCAAGAACTTCTTCTTCGTCCACGAGAAGCTGACGAACGTCGACGGCACCAACCTCGCCGAAGTGACCGCGCCGATCCTCACCGCCAAGACCAAGAGCGGCGGCTGGCCGGGTTCACTCCTCGGCATGGGGAAGACCGACGTCACCGGCTGCGAGGACCAGAACTTCGCGCCGAAGGACTTTTCGGTCAAGGGGGCGGTCTTCGAGTCCTGCCGTCTGCACTTCGGCGTCGCGTCGGACCCGATCGCGTCGCTGGCGTACACGACCCAGCCGTACGAAAGCGCCGATTCACGCGCCGTGACCTGGCGGAACAAATAGTCCGGCCGGTTTCCCGACCTCGGTCGGACTGCACCCGGTCAAAGCGCGGAACTCGCGGATGAGGTGCGCCTGGTCGCTGTAGCCGCCCAGGTGCGCCACCCCCGCCCAGGAGAGGGACGACGCCCGGTTCACCAGCGCCATCACGCGGTTGAGCCGGGTGATCCGCCCGACGATGCTGGGATTCAGGCCGATCTGCTCGCGGAAGCGGGTATTGAGATGCTGCCTGCTCCAGCCGATCTCCTCCGCGAGGGCGTCGATACGGACCGGGCCCGCCGCGAGCCGGTCCCACGCGAACCGGACCGCCGGCGCGAGTTCGGGACCGCGAGCGAGCCTCGAAATCAGGTACTCGTCCAGCAGTCGGAACCTCTCCGGCCAGTCCGCCGCCTCCGCGAGCCGTTCGGTCAGCGGCCCGGACGGCATCAGGTCGGCCGCCGCGATCGCCGAATTCGTCAACTCGCGTAACGGGATCCCGAACAATCCGTACGCACCGAGAGGCGTCAGGGCGACGGCGATCCCTCGCGAGACCCCACCTTGCTCCGCGAGCAGCGGCCTGTCCCGCAATCCCAGTACGGGTGATTCCGGGATCGCGCCTTCCCCGTCCGGACGGCTCGGGACTTCGAGGTCGATCACCCAGATCAGGACGGACAACGGAGTGATCTGCCACGAAGTCGGCCCGGCGTCGGGCAGGTCGTGCGCGACGTAACTCGAGACGTGGGCAGCGAGGCCGGGATGCGGCGACCGGAGAACCCGTTCACCGGGCGCGCGGACGATGTCCCGTCGCGGCACCACGAGACCCCACCCGCCCATGCGGTCATCTTACTTTCGTTCAAGACCGGGAACGTGACTCTGCCTAGCGTTCCATCCATGAACAAGATCGGGAGCTTCAGAAGTCCCGCGGCCGAGAAGCGTTACTTCGCCGCCTACGACCGAGCCATGGCCGAATGCCCGGAGCCGGGCGAGGTCTTCGACATCAGGACACACCATGGCATCACTCGCGTCTACCGCTACGGCGACGGCCCGCCGATCGTCCTGCTTCCAGGACTCATGGCGACTTCAGCCTGTTACGCGGCACTGCTTCCGGCCCTGGCCGAGCGGCACACGATCTACGCGATCGACACTCTCGGCGAGGCGGGCGGAAGCGTGCAGAAGGCGCCGTTCGAGGACATCCGCGACCGCGCCAGCGCTCTCGACGACGTCTTCGAACACCTGGGTCTGTCCGAGGTACACATCGTGGGCGGCTCGACCGGGGGCTGGCACGCGGTCAATCAGGCGATCCACTTTCCCGGCAGGCTGGCGTCCATCGGGCTCCTGGACCCGACGACCGTTTCGGCACCGTTCGCGCGGAAAGTGTTCTGGTACGGCCTGCCCGCCGCCGTATTCGACAGCGAACGCCTGTGGCGGCGTTTCGTGACGTGGTCCGCTGGGGAGGACATTCTCGACCAGCCCGCCGCCCGGCTGATTCTCGCCGGGATCCGGTGTTATCGGGCACGAGTGCCGTTCCAGGTCTGCCCGGGCGAAGAGGCGTTGCGGTCCCTCGAAGTCCCCACGCTCGCCTTGTTCGGCGGGCGAAGCGCCGTGCACGATTCGGCCGACGCCGCGGCACGGCTGGAAAGTCTGCTCCCCCAGGCCGACGTCGAAATCCTGCCCGACGCGGGCCACTACCTCTACCTGCGGCCGGAGGATCGCGACCGGATCGTCGACCGCGTCCTCAAGTGGGTCGCTTAGGCCACCCGTGCGGCGGCCTGCGCACGCGCGGCGGCCAGGCTGGCCTGGCACGCGACGATCAGCCGGTCCGAGGCCGCGCTTTCGCCATGGCCGCACCCGGGGCAGGACATCGTGACGGTGCCGGACAGTTCGTCGACCGAAACGGTCAGCGCGATCGCGCAGGAACGGCACCACCGATGCCGGGTGATCGGGTTGACGTGCATCGGGGAGGCGACGCACTGGTGGATCCAGCGGCCGTGCACGTGACAGGTCATCCGGTCGTCCGGGGACAGGCGGCCGACGTCTTCCGCGTCGTCCTCCATCGCCAGCAGAACCGGCAGAGTGCGGCTCACCGGGTTCAGCCGCGTGATAGAGGCCAGTGTCGTGGTGTTCATCGCTTTCTCCTTCCGGCTCTTATCAGGACGTCGATCGGGGAGCGCCAGATACGACACGGCCGGGCGGCGTTTCGCGAAATACCTCCCCCTGCCGGGTGAGTCGATCTTGGTCGATTCCAAACCGTTACCCCATTCGGGTTAACGACGCGTATCTTTCGGATCATGACGGCCATTCTCGCCAAACTGTCCACATCGGACGGTCGTGGCCGCCCCCACCTGCTGCTTCCGCCCGCCGGCGGGACAGTCCGGGCGTTCGGTCCGCTCGCCGGAACAGCCGGTGCGGACGTCTGGGGCGTCGAATATCCCGGGCACGGGGACCAGCTCGCAGAGCCGCCGGCATCGTCGATCGAGGAACTCGCCACGCTTCTGGCCGGTGCGACGTCGAAGGACTGGTTTTCCCGCACCGTGACGATCGGTTTCGGAATGGGTGCCTTCGTCGCTCTGGAAACGGCGCAGCGGCTGGGCGTCTCCCCGGGTGCGCTGATCGTCGTGGACGCGTGTGCTCCTCAACGGCGCTCGCCGGACAAGAACGCCAAGGCGGGCGCGTCGGCCATGGGGCGGGTGTTCGGCCGCACGGGGCTCACCCCCGTCGCGGGCTACCGCGACTCGCCCGAGAGCTGGGAGTACGCGCTCGACCTGCTGCTCGGCGATCTCCAGCTGGTGAACGCCTACCGCGGGCCCGCCAGGACACGGCTCGCGTGCCCGCTCGCGGCGATGCGCGGCACCGACGATCCGGCGTCCGCCTCGGGCGACGACGCCACGGGCGGCTGGCGGGTGTGGACGTCCGGTCCGTTCGTGGGCCGGGTCGTCCCCGGCGGGTATCTCGGCGTACTCGAATCCGGCCGGGAGATCGAGTTCTGGGGCCGGATCCACCGGCTGGAAGCCGCCTTCCTCGACGTCCAGCCGGACGTCGCCTAGGTTGCGTCCCAGCCGGATGACGTACAGCGGTGACGTCGTCCGACGGTCGCCGCGTCCCGCACCGCGCCCCTAATTTCATCCCGTACCAGGCGTTACGCGGGAGGAATCAGGATGCTCAGCAGGAGAAGGTTCGCACAGGCCGTCATCGCCGCGTCAGCGGGAGCCACTGTGGCGGGCTGCTCGGCCCAGCCCGCGGCAGCCCCGGCGGCGGCACCTGCCACCACCGGCGGGAACACCTCGTTCGGCCCCCTCAAGCAGATCGACGCCGGGGAACTGAGCATCGGGTACGCCGAAGCCGGTCCCGCCGACGGTCCGGTGGTCGTCCTCCTGCACGGCTGGCCCTACGACATCCACAGCTACGTCGACGTCACCCCGCGCCTGGTCGCGGCCGGGTACCGGGTGATCGTGCCGTTCCTGCGGGGCTACGGGCCCACCCGGTTCCTGTCGAAGGACACTTTCCGCAACGGCCAGCAGTCCGCGATCGCCGCCGACGTCGTCGCGCTGCTGGACGCCCTCAAGATCGAGAAGGCCGTCTTCGGCGGCTTCGACTGGGGTGCCCGCACGGCCGTGATCATCGCCGCGCTGTGGCCCGAGCGATGCAAGGCGCTCGTCTCGGTGAGCGGCTACCTGGTCACCAACCGGGAGACGAACAAGGAGCCGCTCTCCCCGGCCGCCGAACTCGGCTGGTGGTACCAGTACTACTTCGCCACCGAGCGCGGGATCCTCGGCTACACGAAGAACCGCCACGATTTCAACAAGCTGATCTGGAAGATCGCGTCGCCGAAGTGGACCTTCGACGACGCGACCTACGACCGTTCGGCGGCCTGTTTCGACAATCCGGACCACGTGGCCATCGTGATCCACAACTACCGCTGGCGGCTCAGTCTCGCCGACGGCGACCCGAAACTCGACGCCCTCGAACAGAAACTCGCGCAGGGGCCGTCGGTTTCGGTGCCCACCATCACGATCGGCAGCGACTTCGACGGCCCGAACACCGACGGCAAGGCCTACCGGTCGAAGTTCTCCGGCAAGTACGAACACCGGATCCTGAACGGGATCGGCCACAATGTGCCGCAAGAGGCGCCGGCGGAGTTCGCCAAAGCGGTCATCGACGTCGACAAGTTCTAGCGACCACCGGTGAGGTGTTCGAGGGCCAGCTGCGACAGACGGATGAACCCGTACCCGCGTTCCGCCGCCTTGTCCGGGTCGAAGTCCTCGAACGCCGACCGGTCCGCCAGCAGATCCGCGGCCGTCTCTCCCTCGTTGAGCGTCGGCGTCGCCAATTCCGGGACGAGGGCGGCTTCGAGTGCGGCCCGCACCTCGGGATCGGCACGGAAGGCCCGCGAGCGTTCGGCGAACAGCAGGTAACTGGCCATATTGGCCTCGGCGCTGGCCCAGACGCCGTCCATGTTCTCCGTGCGCAGCGGCTTGTAGTCGAAGTGGCGCGGCCCGTCGTAGCCGCCGTTCTCCAGCAGGTCGACCAGGAAGAAGGACGAGAGCACGTCGCCGTGCCCGAACACGAGGTCCTGGTCGAACCGCGGACCGCGCTGGCCGTTGAGGTCGATGTGGAACAGCTTGCCCTGCCACAGGGCCTGCCCGATGCCGTGGACGATGTTGAGCCCGGCCATCTGCTCGTGCCCGACCTCCGGGTTCACGCCGACGATCTCGTGGTTGTCCAGCGTGGAGATGAACGCGAGCGCGTGCCCGACGGTCGGCAGCAGGATGTCGCCGCGCGGTTCGTTCGGCTTCGGTTCGAGCGCGAGGCGAAGGCCGTAGCCCTGGTCGATGACGTACTGCGCGAGGAAGTCGATGCCCTCGCGGTAGCGGTCCATCGCCGCGCGGACGTCCTTGGCGGCGTCGGTCTCACTGCCTTCGCGACCGCCCCAGAGCACGAAGGTCGACGCGCCGAGCTCCGCCGCGAGGTCCAGGTTTCGCAGCACCTTCCGCAGCGCGTAGCGGCGGACGTCGCGATCGTTGCTGGTCAGGCCGCCGTCCTTGAAGACGGGGTGACTGAACAGGTTCGTGGTCACCATCGGCACGACGAGTCCGGTCTCGGCGAGCGCGCCCTGGAAGCGCTTCAGGTGCCGCGCGCGTTCCGCGTCGGCCGAGCCGAACGGGACGAGGTCGTCGTCGTGGAAGGTGATGCCCCAGGCGCCGAGTTCCGAGAGCCGGTGCACGGCTTCGACCGGGTCGAGCGGTCCCCGGCTCGCCGGACCGAACATGTCGTTCGCCTGCCAGCCCACGGTCCACAACCCGAAGCTGAACTTGTCCTCACGCGTCGGTGCCTGAGCCATCTCGCCTCCACCAATTAGTTTGATGCCTGAACTTATCGACGCGTCCGGCGGCGGGTCAAGCCTTTCGTTCAGGCATCGAACGAATACAATCGCGCGATGATCGGCACGCGCCCGGCTGGACAGCACACCGTGCGGCAGCACAACGCCGCCCTCGTCCTGCGCGCGATCGCGGACGGCCCCGGCACTTCACGGGCAGGTCTCGCCGCCGCCACCGGGCTCACGAAAGCCACCGTGTCGAGCGTGGTCGACCGCTTGATCGCGGCCGATCTCGTGGCCGAAGGCGAGCCGGAACAGCGGGTCGGGCCCGGACGGCGCGGCACCGTCGTCTCCCTCTCCCCCACCGGCCCGCACGGACTCGGCATCGAGATCGGCGTCGACTACCTGGCGTCCTGCCTGGTCGATCTGACCGGCGCCGTCCGGGCGGAAGAGGTCCGGTACGCGGACAACCGGACCTCGCGCGTCTTCCAGCGCGTGTCGGCGTTCCTGCGCCGGGCGAGGAAACAGGCGGAGGAACTGGGTGTGCCCGTCGGCGGTGTCGGCATCGCGGTCCCCGGGCTGGTCGAATCCGGTCTCGTGCGGCTCGCCCCCAACCTGGGCTGGCGCGACGTCGACCTCGCGGACCGGCTCGGCGGCACCTTCACCGTCGCCAACGAAGCCAACTTCGCCGCTCTCGCCGAACTTTGGCACGGTTCGGAGTTGCCGGATTTCGTCCACGTGTCCGGGGAGATCGGGATCGGCGCGGGAATCGTGCTCGACCGCGCGCTGTTCGAGGGCGTCCGGGGTGCGGGCGGCGAGATCGGCCACCTGCCGGTCGCGCCCGGCGGTCCGCCGTGTTCCTGCGGCGCGAACGGCTGCCTGGAACGCATGGCCGGGCAGGAGGAGATCCTGCGGCTGGCGGGCACCGAAACCGTGGACGCCCTGATCTCCGCGCTGGAATCCGGTGACAGCGCAGCCCTGGCAGCGGTCACCACGGCCGCCGGGCACCTCGGCGTCGGACTGTCCACTGTGGTCAATCTGATGGACGTTCCGGCCGTGGTGCTAGGCGGAACGTACGCGCGACTCGAGCCGTGGCTTCGTGAGCCACTCCTCGCCGAACTCGAGCGCCGCGTGCCCAGCACGGCATGGTCGCCGGTGCGGGTGATCCGATCGGCTCTCGGCACTGGCGCCGCCGTACGTGGCGCGGCCGGCTCGGTGATCCGCGGCATCCTCGCTGATCCCGAGCACCATCTCACGACTCACTGGCCATCCGATCAGGACGTTCCGGGTCGTTGACGTCAGGCAGCAACGGCGCGATCGCCTGCGCCCGCTGTTCGATATCGGGTCGCTCGACGCGCCGCGCGTAGTCGATGAGGGCCTCCCGGTCCGCCAGCGGAAGCCACCCCTGCTCGCTCCCGGTCTCCAGCCGCACGAGGTGCTGCACCAGCTCCACCGACTCGGCACCGAACTCCCGCATGCGGCGCGTCAGCAGCTCCGCCGCGGCGAGGTAGCCGTTGTTCCACGCGTGGACGGCCAGCAAGTGCGCTGTCGCGGCGAGGATGTCGCCGAGGTGGAAACCGCCCTCCGCGGCGAGATGCCCGGCGAGCCGGAAGCTGCGTCTGCCCTCGCCGACCGGCCCCTCCTCGCGAATCGCTTCGAGCAGTGCCCCGATCTGCCGTGTCAGGTAGTCCTGACCCGCGCCCTCCACCGTCACCGCATTCCTCCACCCAGTCGCCGCGATCGTAGGAAGGTGTCAATGGGGAGTAGATCAGATACATCTAATGCCGAACCGTTACCACCCGAATGGAGTGGTCGGCGATGCCTCTCGGTCAGCACGGCCACCCGTCCGCCGACCTCAGGAGCAGGACACGCGCCACGATTCCTCCGCCTCCGCCATGGGACCCGCCTGTATTCGGCGAGAAGGCGGAGAGCGTTACAGGGTCCCGGGCGACGTCTGCGGAACGTCGCCCGGGACCCACTGGCGCGGCAAGGGGTCAGCTGGTGGTGGCGGTGTTGATCGCCCGTGCGTAGTCGGCGGCCGTGCCCTGCGCCGAGCACTTCTTCATGTCGTCGTACAACCACATGAAGCCGCCGGGGATCCCCGCGGACGACTTCCACGACCGCATCTTGCTCTCCACTTGCGCGGGCGAGTCTCCCGACGAGCAGCCGGAGCCATTCTTGCTCCACAGTCCCGGATCCACCGGCATGCCGAGCGACCGCGACCACGTCGCCGGGTTGTTGCCGCTCCCGCCCGCGTAGGCCTGCAAGTACACGCGATCGACCAAGGCGCCGAGGCCGTTCTTCACGCCCTGCCAGTACGAAACCGCGGCGTACGGCGCGAGGGTGAAGTTCCGGTAGCCCATGGCGTTCGCCATCCGCGCGAAGGTGACGGTGGAGTCGACGTCGTAGTGCGCTTCGTCGTCGTTGTTGATCGCGTCCGCGCCGGTGGCGTTCTTCAATGCCTGGAAGTTGCGGTACAGGATCGTGCCGCTGCCGGTGCCGTCGCGGGTGATCAGCTTGTCGATGGCTTCCCAGTCCGGCGTTCCCCAGGCGCCGACCGAGACCTCGATGCGGTTGACCGACGTCGGCGCCTGCTTCAGTGTCCGCAGCCGCGCGGGCCAGCCGGCGTCGCCGACGTACCGGCCGCCTGCGACCACCAGGTGGTCGTTGTAGTACAGATCGCCGTTGTCGTGGACGTGGATGCTCCACAGGATGACCGTGGTGAAACCGGACGAGCGCAGGGTGTCCATGACGCCCTGTCCGTCCTGATAGAACGGTCCCCCGCCGTAGATCGCGGATCGCCCGGCCGCGGCGGGGGTCGCCGGGGCTTCGGCGGCACTCGGCCGACCCGTCGGGACGATCGCGAGACTCGCCGCGGCGACCACCATGGCCACCGTCGCACGCACCCAGGTCCACCTCATCAGGTCAGCTCCCTTCGGCCCGACTCGGAGAGTATGAGATTTTCCAACGGCGAAGCCAGGTTTGTTCGGTGACCTGTCCGGTGGAATAGACCATTCAGCTCACGCCATCAGGACGACCGTGGTGTAACGACCGCATTCAGAGGACTAAATGCGGGCGCCGCCGCCCTGCTGTTCCTCGAAGATCAGCCAGGTCCGGGTCGACCGCACGCCGTCCAGCGCCTGAAGCCGTTCCAGGACGACGTCCCGCAGCGACGCGTTGTCCGGCGTCCGCACCAGCAGCAGGATGTCGAAATCGCCACCGACCAGTGACACGTGCTCGACGAACGGGATCTCCCGCAGCTCGGCGGACATCGTGCGCCAGGACGTCTGCTCCACGGTGATCAGGATGTACGCGCTCGTCCCCAGCCCGGCCCGGCGCGGGTCGATCCGGGCGTGGAAGCCGGTGATGACGCCTTCGGACATCAGCCTGTCGAGCCGCGCGTAGGCGTTGGTGCGCGAGATGTGCAGTCGTTCCGCCAGCGCGCGGATCGCGAGCCTGCCGTCGGCGGACAGTTCGGCGAGGATCGCGCGGTCGATGTCGTCGAGGGCAAGGACCGTTCGTCCCGGATCCGCCGCGTGAGCCACGCCACTGTTGGACGTTTGGCTCGACTGAACCGATTCTTCGGACAGTTTGTCGCTCATTTCGCCTGCCTCTTGAACACCAGGACTTCGGAAACCACCATCTCAGCATCATATGTCTGCGAAAGGTGGTGCTGCGCATGTCGCGTGAGACCCATGCCGCCGCGTTGCTGCCGTCCGGAATCCCGGTGCGGTTCCTCGCCGAGGACGGCACGCGCGTCGACGAGCACGGCGGCTACGCCGAGCCGCCGTCCGACCGGCTCGTCGAGGCCTACCGGCTGATGGTGCTCGGCCGCCGGTTCGACGCGCAAGCGACCGCGCTGACCAAACAGGGCCGTCTCGCGGTTTACCCGTCGAGCGCCGGCCAGGAGGCCTGCCAGGTCGCGAGCGCGCTGGCGCTCACCGAAGCCGACTGGCTCTTCCCCACCTACCGCGACTCGGTCGCGCTGGTCGCCCGCGGGCTCGAACCGGGCGAGATCCTGACGCTGCTTCGCGGCGACGCGCACTGTGGCTACGACCCCGCCAAGACCCGTGTCGCACCGCAGTGCACCCCGCTGGCCACCCAGACCCTCCACGCGGCCGGGCTCGCCCACGCGATGCAGCGCCGCGGCGAAGACGCCGTCGCGTTCGCGCTCATCGGTGACGGTGCCACCAGCGAGGGCGACTTCCACGAGGCGCTCAACTTCGCGGCCGTGTTCAAGGCGCCGGTGGTGTTCTTCGTGCAGAACAACGGCTTCGCGATCTCGGTGCCGTTCGAGAAGCAGAGCGCCGCACCGGCGCTGGCCTACAAGGGCGTCGGCTACGGCGTCCACTCCGAGCAGGTCGACGGCAACGACGCCGTCGCGGTCCTGTCCGTGCTGGACGACGCCGTCGCGCACGCGCGTGCCGGTCGCGGGCCGGTGCTGGTCGAGGCGCACACCTACCGCATCGACGCGCACACCAACGCCGACGACGCCACCCGCTACCGCGACCAGGCCGAAGTCGAGAAGTGGCGCGCGGCCGACCCGGTCCGCCGCCTCGAAACCTACTTGACCAGCCGGAACCTGTTGTCCGAGAACGATATCGAGCGGTTCCGGGCGGAGGCTGACACGTTCGCGGCCGGGGTGCGCGACACCCTGAACGCCGACGTGGAGCCGGATCCGATGTCGCTGTTCGAGCACGTGTACGCCGTTCCGACCCGCCAACTGGCCGCTCAGCGCGCGCTGGTCGCGGCCGAACTGGAAGCCGTGGAGGGCTGATGACCGAGATCTCGATGGCACAGGCGCTCAACGCCGCCTTGCGTGACGCGGTCAAGGACGACGATCGCGTGCTGATCTTCGGCGAGGACGTCGGCCCGCTCGGCGGCGTGTTCCGGGTGACCGACGGCATCACCACCGACTTCGGTGAGGAACGCTGTTTCGACACGCCGCTGGCGGAGTCCGGCATCGTCGGTTTCGCGGTCGGGATGGCGATGGGCGGGTTCCGACCGGTGGTCGAAATGCAGTTCGACGCCTTCGCCTACCCCGCTTTCGAGCAGATCACCTCGCATGTCGCGAAGCTCCGGAACCGCACCCGCGGCGCGCTGTCGCTGCCGATGGTCATCCGGATCCCTTACGCGGGCGGGATCGGCGGCGTCGAGCACCACTGCGATTCGAGCGAGGCCTACTACACCCACACACCGGGCCTGCGCGTCGTCACGCCGGGTACTCCTCAGGACGCCTACGACCTGCTGCGCGATTCGATCGACTCACCGGACCCGGTGATCTTCCTCGAACCCAAATGCCGCTACTGGTCGAAGGAAACCGTGTCCTTCACCAGGAACGGCGTGGCGATGGACCGCGCGGTCGTGCGCCGCGAGGGCAAGGACGTCACGCTGATCGCGTACGGCCCGATGGTCGCCACGGCGCTGGAGACCGCGGAAGCCGCGAAGGCCGAGGGCTGGGACGTCGAAGTGGTCGATCTCCGGTCACTGAGTCCGTTCGACGACGAGACCGTCGTCGCTTCGGTGCGCCGTACCGGGCGCGCGGTCGTCGTCCACGAGGCCGCCGGGTTCGGCGGCTACGGCGCCGAAGTGGTCGCGCGGGTCACCGAGCAGTGCTTCCACCAGTTGCACGCGCCCGTCCTGCGGGTCACCGGGCTCGACATCCCTTATCCGCCACCGAAGCTGGAGCGCCATCAGCTTCCGGACGTCGACCGGATCCTGGACACCGTCGCCCGGCTGCAGTGGAACGACGAACCGGTGGTGGCCGGTGCCTGACTTCCTGCTCCCGGACCTCGGCGAAGGGCTCACCGAGGGCACCATCGTCGCCTGGCTCGTCGCGGAAGGCGACACCGTGGGAGTCGACCAGCCCGTCGTGGAAGTCGAGACCGCGAAGGCAGCGGTCGAGGTGCCGGTGCCGTTCGCCGGCGTCGTCACGCGCCTCCACGGCGAACCCGGTCAGTCGCTGCCGGTCGGTGCTCCCCTGCTCACCATCGGACCCGCGTTCACCGAACCCGGAGTGACGACCGCGAGCGAAGGCAGCGGCAACGTCCTCATCGGCTACGGCACGACCACCACGACGAGGCGCCGCCGGACGCGCACCGTCGTCACGGCCACTCCCGAGAAGCCGTCGAAAGCACCGGGCGTGATCTCGCCGTTCGTCCGCAAGATGGCCTCGGACAACAAGATCGACCTGACGAGGCTGACCGGCAGTGGCCCCGGCGGCATCATCCGGCGCGCCGACGTCGAAGCGGCGCTCACCGTTCCCGAGCAGCGAGACGGCGAGACCCGGATCCCGCTGACGGGAGTCCGGAAGGCCGTCGCCGACAAGCTGACCACCTCGCGGCGCCAGATCCCCGAGGCGACGGTCTGGGTCGACGTCGACGCGACCGAACTCGTCACCGCGCGCAAGGCACTGAACGCGTCGGCACCGGATCGCCCGGTGAGCCTCCTCGGCCTCGTCGCGCGCTTCGCCGTCGCGGGCCTGCGGAAGTACCCCGAGCTGAACTCGCGGGTCGAGGGCGACGAAATCGTCCAGCTGCGGGACATCAACCTCGGCTTCGCGGCGCAGACCGATCGTGGCCTCGTCGTCCCGGTCGTCCGTGACGCGGGTTCGCTGTCCACAAGGGAGCTTTCGGCGGCGATCGGCGAGCGGACCGGACAGGCCAGAGACGGAAAGCTCGGCCCGGCGGGCCTCACCGGCGGCACGTTCACGGTGAACAACTACGGCGTGTTCGGAGTCGACGGCTCCGCCGCGATCATCAATCACCCGGAGGCGGCGATCCTCGGCATCGGCCGGATCATCGACCGCGCCTGGGTGGTCGACGGCGCGCTGGTGGCACGGAAGATCTGCGAGCTCACCCTCGCTTTCGACCACCGGGTGTGCGACGGCGGGACGGCAGGCGGATTCCTGCGGTTCGTCGCGGACTGCGTCGAGTCGCCGGTGACCGCGCTCGGAGATCTCTGAGCGGGCCGCACAACCCGCGGTTGTGACCCGCCAACGACACGTTGTTCGACTCGCGCGTCGCGGCTTGCTTTGATCTCGCGCGTGAGTGGGAGATCGCTGGGACGACGATTCGGCTGGCTTTGGGCGGCATACGCGGCGAGCGCGTTCGGTACGAGGTTCGCGTTCGACGCGTTCAGCCTGATCGCCATCGTGGCGCTGGGCGCGGGCACCACCGAGGTCTCGCTCCTGGCGTCCGCCGGTCTCGTCGTGGGCGCGGTGGTCGCGCTGCCGCTCGGCCCCTGGGTCGAGTTCCGCCGCAAGCGGCCGGTGATGATCGCGATGGACCTGATCCGCTGCGTCGCGCTGCTGACCGTTCCTGCGGCGTACGCGATGGGGCTGCTCGGTTTCGGGCAGCTCCTCGCGGTGTCGGTCGTCGTCGCGGCGGCCGACATCACGTTCCTGGCGGCCAGCGGGGCTTTCCTGAAAACGCTGCTGCCCCGCGAAGACCTGCTCGTCGCGAACGCCCGGTTCGAATCGACGACCTGGACCGCGACCGTACTCGGCCCGCCGCTCGGCGGGTTCGCCGTCGGCCTGTTCGGACCGGTGATCACGATCGCGGCCGACGCGGTCAGCTACCTGCTCTCCGCGGCCGGGATCCGCGCCGTCGGCGGTGCGGAACCGCCACCCGCGAAACCGGACGGCCCTCGGCTGACCGGCCGTGACCTGCGGGAAGGCTGGCGATTCATCCTCACCCATCCGCTGTTGCGGCCCCTGTTCGTCAACACGATCGTGGTCAACGGCCTGATCGTGGCGACCGCGCCGCTGATGGCCGTGCTGATGCTCGGACAGCTCGGCTTCGCCCCATGGGAGTACGCCGTGGCCTTCGCCGTTCCCTGTCTGGGCGGCCTGATCGGATCGAGGCTCTCCCGGAGTGCCGTCGCCCGGTACGGCCGGGACCGGGTCCTCTTCGTCACCGGTCGGCTGCGTGTCTGCTGGCCCGTCGGGCTCGTCTTCATCCAGCCCGGTGTTCCGGGGCTGGTCCTGGTCATCGTCGTCGAATTCGCGCTGATCACCTGCATCGGCGTGTTCAACCCGGTGCTCTCCACCAGCAGGCTCGAACTCGTGCCCCTCGACCGCGCGGCACGCACGCTGTCGGCCTGGTCGATCGCCGGGAAGCTCACCACCGCGGGCCTGACCGCGCTGTGGGGCCTGCTCGCCGCGTTCACCGGCCCGCGCGCCGCCGTCGGCATCGCCGGGGTGCTCATGCTCGCGACGCCACTCCTGCTCCCCCGAAAGCGTCGGACCCCTGTGCCAGGATCGGAGCATGTCGATCAAGAGAGTGGTCACGGACCTCGAAACCCGGACGCTGGAGCAGACGAAAGCCTTCTACGTGCGGGTTCTCGGCTTCGAGGTGGTGATGGACCACGGCTGGATCGTGACACTGGCGGATCCGGACCGGCCGGAGGTCCAGCTGAGCCTCATGACCCATGACGAGACGGCGCCCGTCGTGCCGGTCGCCTCGATCGAGGTCGAGGACGTCGACGCGGCGTACGCGGCGGCCAAGGCCTCCGGAGCGGAGATCGTGCACGAACTGACCGACGAGGAGTGGGGCGTCCGGCGATTCTTCGTCCGGGATCCCAGCGGCCACGTGGTCAACGTGCTCTCCCACTGACCGCCGTTCGGCTCAGTTCGTTGGGCCTGACGGCGGGTTTCATCAAAATTTCATGACGCATCCCTATCGTTCGAACACGCACCGTAGTCGAACGGAAGGGACGATGAATGTGAAGAAGTTCAGGGGGGTCCTGGCGGCGGCCGCACTGGCCACCGGGCTGATCGGCGCCATCGCGCCGTCTGCCCAGGCCGAGACGGCCGACCAGGCGCGTTACTACATCCTCATCGGCGGCACCTGCGACGGAGCCGCGACCGTCTACAACGACGCCTGGTTGCGAGGCGGGATCAAGAAGGTGGTCCACTACCCGGCAGGGGCCGCTGGAGCACCCAACTGCGACCAGACACCGATGGACCAGAGCGTCGCGCGCGGGCACGAAGAGGCCCGTCGCGTCGTCCAGAGTTCCTTCGACGAAAACCCCGGCGCGGAGTTCGTCGTCGTCGGCTACTCGCAGGGCGCACTGGTCGCGAACAAGGTGCTGAACGACATCGCCGACGGGAAACTGGCCGTCGACAGGTCCCGCTTCAGGGCGAAGATCTTCGCCGACCCGATGCAGCCCGTCGGTCCGCCCGGACGCGGGATCAGCGCGGTGCTCCCGGCGGGCACCGGGGCGCCGTCGCCGTTCGGCGGCTACGTCTCGTTCGGTCCGGGCCGCACCGATTTCGGCGGTATCCCGTACATCCGCTACTGCATCGAGACCGACGGCGTCTGTCACTTCGACACCTTCGAAGCACCCGGCGGGTATTTCGCCCAGCACCTTTGCTACCAGTGGGCCCGTCCCACCGATCACCGCTCGATCATGGAGGACACGATCGCGGACGGCGTGTACACCAACGGTTCGCACGCGCTTCCGCGGCAGAACTGCCGTCCGCCGCATCCCGTGGCGTGACCGGCTGAAGACCGGTGTCGCCCGGCGCCCGATCGCCGGCCGACAGCGAATCGGCGGAGCCGCCCGGGCCGGAGATCCGGCCCGGGCACTCCTTTCACTTGCAGAAGGCAGTGTCCACAGTGGCCATGACGGCCTTCGAACCCTTCTCCGCGTCGCCGAAGGTTCCTGGCATCGCTGTCACCGCGAGCCCGACGGTGCGGCCGTCTTCCGTTGCGCCGCCCCGTGTTTCGAAGCCGTGGATGTCCCCGCCGTGGCCCCAGTACACCCCTCCGCAGCTGAGCGGGTTGCTCATCAGGCCCAGGCCGTACTTCGTCCCCGGGAACAGGGGCGCGTCGACCGTCTTGCGCATCTCGGCCAGCTGCGCGGCGGGCAGCAGCTTCCCTTCGAGTAGCACCCGGAAGAACTTGCCGAGGTCGCCCGGCGTCGAGATCAGCTGACCGGCGGCACCGCCCCAGGACGGATCCAGCTCGGTCGCGTCGATCACCTTGCCGGTGGCGGCGTTGCCGATGGCGTATCCCCGCGGGTGCCGCCCCTGGATGGTCTGGTCGCCGATCAGCGGCCAGTAGGTGTTCTTCAGACCGGCCTTCTTGATCACGCGTTCGGTGATCTGCTCGTGGATCGGGCGTCCGGTCACCTTCTCGATCACCATGCCCGCCAGCAGATAGCCGGTGTTGCTGTACTCCCACTTGGCTCCGGGTGCGAACTTCGCCGGATGGCTCAGCGCCGCGGCGAGCAGTTCGTGGTTCGGGACGTACCGGTGCTGCACCTTCTCGAAGTCCTCGAGCCCGAGGTACTCGGTGTAGTTCGGCAGTCCGCTCGTGTGCTGGAGGAGGTGCCGGATGGTGATCTTGCCGGCGTCGATGCCCTCCCCACGCACGATCCCGGGAAGGTACTTCTCGATCGGCGCGTCCAGTTCCACTTTGCCTTCGGCCACCAGCTGCAAGACCGCGACCGCGGTGAACGTCTTGGTGTTGCTGCCCGCCCGGACCGTGCCGTCCCGGGGGACGGGGACCTGGCGATCGATCCGCGAGGACCCCGCGACCAGCGACGTCGTACGGCCCCCGCCGGTCACGGAGGCCAGCGCGGCCGGGAACTTCTCCTGGCGCACCAACGAGTCGAGGCTCTTCTGAAGCTCTTGCCCCTTGGCCGGGGCCGCGTCCGCCGTGGTGGTCCACACGGTGCCCAGCAGCCCCGCAACCGTCAGGACCACAACCCCCTTGCGTACTGTCATCCGTACTCCTTGCTCGATCGGTTCGACACCGACGACACTGGTCGAATCGGGCACGAAGGTCAGGAGTGCAGGCTGCCGGATCCCGGGTAGCGCTGGCGCTACCCGAGCGAATATTTTCGGACCGGAATTCGTCCCACCATTGTCCGCACGGGACGCGGCTCGCTAAAGTCAGTTCGATAAGTGGACTAGACCACCCGAGGCCGGGAGGCGACGATGCCCCTCGACGAACAGCAGACCTGGGCACTACTGCGAGAGCTGGACGAACCCGGCCACTGGGAAGTGCCCCACGACTTCGACGGACCGGCCGCGCGGGCGCGCTTCGAGCGGCTGTCCGAACGGCTCGACCTGCGTTTCGACTGCACGTGCGAGGTCGATCGCCACGTCCAGGACGCCAGTCATCTCGGCAGGATCGTGATCCCGGCGAGCGCGACGTCCGCGCAGGACCAGGTGACCGTCACGGTCAGCAACTTCGGCGGGCTCGTCGCGGTGACACTGGGGAATCCGGGCAGCTACGACGAAGACGAGGAGCGGGAGCTCTTCCCGGCGCGGGATCGAAGACGGGTCGAGGACGAACTGGAAGCGCTCGGCTACCTGCCCGTCCCCGAACACCCGCTATGGACCAAGTACACCGGGATCAGCGGATTCGACGCCCTCTATCCGCCGGACCGGCCACCGTCGTGGTGGGACCGGTTCTTCGACTATCTCTAGACGTTGCTCGGCACGAGCGCGCCGGCGAGTTCCGCCGCGTTCCGCGCACTGACGAGCACCTCGTCGAAGGGGAGCCCGGCGGCCTCGCGATCGATCGCGATCCGCAGCGCCGGGACTCCCCTGCGCACCGACACGAGCTGCCGGATTCCTGTCCCCAGCCCCCAGTAACCCACCTTCAGCACTCCGCTGACCAGTACTCCGGCCCGGCCTCCCCGCGCCCGCCCCACCGGCGCGTCGACGAGTTCGACGGCCCTGATCGCCGCCCGCGGCACGACCGCTTCCTCGCGCCACACGGCCAGCCTCTCCCAACCCGGGAACCGCACTCGCACGCCGCCGTCGGCGATGTCGATCGTCGCCATCCTGACCACCTTCCCCTGATAGCTAGCTGATGTAGTTGTTATAGCAAGTGTATAGCAGATATCCTTGTCGGGTGTTGCTGACTCTCGACCTCGACAGCGAGGTTCCGATCTACCAGCAGATCCGCGACCGGATCGTCGAAGCCGTCGCCGATGGCGCCCTGGCCGAGGGCACCGCCCTGCCCTCCACCCGGCAGCTCGGCGCCGATCTCGGGATCAACTTCCACACCGTCAACAAGGCGTACGACCTGTTGCGGACACAGGGGTTCATCCGGATCAACCGCAAGACCGGCGCCGTCGTCCGGCGGGACGCGTCGTCCGGTCCGGCGGAGGACGGCTACGCGGACGAGTGGCAGGAACGCCTGCGCACCCTGCTCGCCGAGGCCGTCGCGCTCGGCCTCGGCCCGCGCGAGGTGACGAGCCGGTGCGAGACCGTGCTGGACTCCTTCGCGGTGAGCGCGCGGCGATGACCGGACCGATTTGGCCGCACCTGGCCCTGATCGCGTTCGTCTCGGCCGCCTTCGGCTCGGGCCCCGCACTGGCTCGGCCCACGCTTCCCTTCGGTGTCCGGATTCCCGCCGGGCGCGCCGGCGAGCCCGCCATCGCCCTCGCGCGCCGTCGCTACAACCGGGGTATCGCTGCGGGCGCGGTCATCGCCTGCGCCGTCGTCCTGACCGGCTGGACCGCGCGAATCGACCTCGTCATCGCCAGTCTCAGCGCGCTCTACGCGCTGCTCGGCGGCCTGGCGCATCGTTCGATCGTCGTCGCGAAACGCGACGGCGGCTGGTACGCCGGGACACGGCAGGCTGTCGCCGCCGACACCTCGCTGCGCTCGGACCCGGTTCGTCCACAGTGGATCCTTCTGACGCCGTCGGTGTTGCTGGCCGTGGTCACGGCCGTCATCGGCCTGGTCAAGGGCACGACGAGCTTCTCCACCGTCTTCGCGCAGGCCCTGATCGCCGTCCTGGTGGCGCTGCTGACCGTCGCGATCTCCCGCGCCCGTCCCGAGATCGACGCCGCGCAGCCTGCCGCGTCGGCGTCGCGCTATCGGGAGTATCTGCACGGCGTGCTCAGCCTGCTGCTGGTGTCCGCCGGCTGCGCCAACGCGACGTTGCTCGTCGTTTCGCTCCAGCTGTGGGAGGTCGTCGAAACGACCGTGCCGGTCACGATCGTGGCCTATCTTCCCCTGCTCGCCGCCTTCATCGCCTGGATCGGTTTCTCCGTCAGGACCGGCGACGCCGGGCACCGGCTGTCCCCCACCGCCGACGAACCCGAAACCCGGTACGAACAACGCGACGACGACCGCCACTGGTACGCGGCCGGGATGGTCTACCTGAACCGGAACGATCCGGCGCTGCTGGTGCACCGGCGGGTCGGGACCTACTGGACGCTCAACCTCGGGCGTCCGGTGGCCTGGCTGGTTCTCGCCGCGGTCGCCGTCGTCGGGGTGCTCGCCGGATTCGGTGTCGTGACCCTCCCGGCGAAAGGCTGATCACCGGGTGTGATCGGAGGTGCCCGGGCCTCTCGTTACCCTGAGGCAATGACGTCGCAGAAAACCCCTCAAACGATGAAGCCCGCGACAGCGGCGAAGAAGCTGGGTGTGTACCTCGAAGCCACCCCGGCGGAGTTCCAGGAGGGTGTCGTCTCCCGCGACGAGTTGAACGCGTTGCAGACCGAACCGCCCGAATGGCTGCGCGACCTGCGCCGCAACGGGCCGCACCCGCGTCCGGTCATCGCGGCGAAGCTGGGCATCTCCATCAGCGGCCTCGCGCGGGGCGGGATCACCGACGCCCTCACCACCGAGCAGATCGACGCGGTCAAGACCGAGAACCCCGACTGGCTGAAGCGGGAGCGCGAGACCCAGGCCGAGGTCCGCAAGGAAGAGGCCCGGGTGAAGGCCTCCCGCGGCGAGGGCTAGCGGCGGCGTTTCCCGCCCTTGGGAGCGCCACGCCGCCCGGGCGGCGGCTTCCGGCCGCCTGCCTGGGGGCGGTTGCTCTTCGCCGGGGTCTTCTTCTCCGGCTTTTCCTGGGCCTGCTGCCTGCCCCGGGTGCTGTTGACGGTGCGGCCGCGGACGATCCCGATGAACTGCTCCATCAGGTCGCTGGTCTCCTCGTCCGGCCAGGACAACGCGACCCCGGACTCCGGCGTGCCGGAGATCGGGCGGTAGGTCAGGTCACGCCGGTGGTGCAGCCGCGCGAGGGATTGCGGGACCACGAGGAGCCCGACACCGGCGGCGACCAGCTCGATGGCGTCCGCCGTGGTGGCGGGGCGCTCCAGCGCGGGTTTCCCGGGCGGGGTGTCCCAGTCCAGCGTGTCGTCGAGCGGATGCAGCACGACGTCGTCGGCGATGTCGTCGACGGAGACCTCGTCCGCGGCGGCGACCAAGTGGTCCTTGGGGACGACCACGACGGTCGTCTCGGTGTAGAGCGGGATCGCGTGCAGGCCCTCGCGGTCGATCGGGAGGCGCAGCAGGACGGCGTCCACCTCGCGCTCCCGGACGAGCGCCGGGGCGTCGGCGGCGGTCGTCTGGACGAGGTCGAGCGGGACGTCGGGCGACCGCTCGGCCCAGATCCGGACCCACTTCGAGGGCGTCACGCCGGGGGCGTACGCGAGTTTGAAGGAGGCGGGGGTGTCCGGGCCGGTCATGGGGGCAAGGTTACCGGGCGTGATCCGCCGCCACCTTGACCCCGCGCGGTCCGACGAGGCGGCGGCGTTGCGAAAGCCACTTTCGCAACGTTGAAGGTTGTGAAAGCCACTTTCACAACATCCCAGGCAGGCACGCCGGTACATGATGGCCCCCTTCCTTGCGCCTAGCGCAGTGAAGGGGGCCATCACGTACTTCGCCGAGGCGTCGTGACTGCTGTGACTGCTGGTGCTTCTGGGACGAACATGGCGATCCGCAAGTCCGTGAAGGCCTCCTTCACTACCTTCACGGTCAGGGTCTCGGCAAAGTCGAATGAACGCAGGCCGATGCCGCTCTTGATGATTCGAACGGGACCTCCGGACAGGGCAGACGACCTGAGAGCCTGAACTGTGGTGTCCACAAAGGACCCCGGATTACCGAAGTGTGTCCACTTGAAGCATATATGTCCGGTTTTACCGGTGGGTCGTGAGCGGTAAAGAGGGTTCTAACCCTCTTTACCGC
>NZ_JBHXJK010000003.1:0-27652 GCF_042723255.1 Amycolatopsis thailandensis | reverse complement strand
TATTCCCTCTTCTGTAACTTTTTTTCATTTTTTGGGGTTTTTCGTGGTTTGTTTGGATTGCTTAATATTGTTGCAAACATCTTTTTCCCCCCCACGACCCCCTCCCAAAACGCCTGAATCGGGCAAAAATACTCCGATAGTGTCCTCTATGGACAGTTGGCAAGGTGTCATGCCACGGCGACGAGCCTCTTCACCCCCGCTTGGCCAGCGGGTGGACGACTTTGCCGGGACCCTGACCGCCAGGGTAGGTAAGGGGGCCTTCACGGACAGGACCGGTTACGGAGCCCAGGCCGCCGAGACCGCCCACGTGACGTCCTGGTCGTACGAGACCGGGTTGTCGAACGGGTGGCCACCGCCGCTGGTGGCGACGAAGACCTCCTCGGCGTAGTGCCGCATGTTCGTGCCGAGTTCGTTGACCGACGCCAGCCGAACCCCACCGGCACCCGGCTGGGCGCAGAACGTCGCGTCCCTCCGGAACAGGTCGGTGTTGTCGTTCGCTCCCAGCCGCACCCGGAAGTCCGCGTGCCGCAGGAACTGGCCCGGATAGTTGCGCGCCTCCAGCGAGTAGCACGACGGATCCGCGAGACCACGCCGCACGACGAACGTCGCGTCCGCCTTCAGCAGCGCCGCGCTCGACGCGTTCACCACGTCCGTCCGCGCGAGGCTGTCACGGTGCCGCAGGAAACGGTCGGTGAAGCCGGGCGTGGTCACCTTGAACGATCGCGCCTGGTCCAGCGGCAGGTCGGCGCCGCTGCGCCAGAGCGGGACCGAAGCCGCCCACGTCGTGTCCTCCGCGAAGCTCGACGGCGTGTCCCAAGGGTTCGCCCCGCCGCTGCGCGCGAGATAGACGGTCTCGGCGTAATGGCGAAGGTAGGCGCCACGCTGGTTGAAGGACTCCAGCGCCGTTCCGCCCGCGCCTTCCCTCGCGCAGAAGGTCGCGTCCCCGGCGAACAGGGCCGAGCCGTCGTTCGCGTCCTTGCGGATCCTCGACGACGCGTGCCGCAGGAACTGCCCGGGGTAGTTCCGCGACTCGAACGACAGGCAGGACGCGTCCGCGAGTCCTTGCCGGACCCAGAAGGTCGCGTCCTTCTTCGCGACGTCCGCGCTGCCTTCCCCGAGGACATCGGTGCGCACGAAGTCGTCCTGGTGCCTCAGGTAGCGATCGGTGTACCCGGCCGTGGTGACCCGCAGCGAAATCGCCTCGCCCCGGCCCACCTCGGTGCCCTTGGCGATGGCGAGCACCTTCTGGTTGATCTCGCGCACCCGCGCCTCGGTCATCTTCAGCACGCGACGGTCGTAGGTGTAGAAGCCGTTGACCTCGTTCTCGACGTCGTACGGCTCGGTGTAGACCGACGCGGAAAGCCCGCGGCCGTGCACCATCCTCCCGACCTGCTTGGTGATCTCGACGTACCGGTTCGTCAGCGACGTCTCGTCCGGGTACAGCGCGCCGTACGCGAAACCCTTGCCCGGCTCCCATTCGTGCCCGGTGACGCGTCTGCCCAGGCCGCCGTACTCCCCCAGCACCGCGACCCGTCTCGCGTCGGGTTGCCTGGTGCCGGTGGAGATCTGGTAGGCGTGGTCGTCGATCACATCGCCGTTGCCCGGATCCGGATCGGACACGCAGCAGTTGGAGCCCGAGTTGTGGTTGATCAGCCGGGTGTCGTCGATCGACCGGACCAGATCGACGATCCGGCCGGCGTCGTACTCGCCCCAGCCTTCGTTGAACGGCACCCACTGCACGATCGAGGTGATGCCCTTGTGCTGCTCGATCATCCGCCGCAGTTCGGATTCGTAGTTCGCGTGCCCGTTCGGGACCTCGTCGACGGCGTCCAGCGCGGGCATGTCCTGCCAGACCATCAGCCCGAGTTTGTCGGCGTGGTAGAACCACCGCGCCGGTTCGACCTTGATGTGCTTGCGGACCATGTTGAAGCCCAAGGCCTTCTGGCGTTCGAGGTCGAACCGCAGCGCCGCGTCGGTCGGCGCGGTGTAGATGCCGTCCGGCCAATAGCCCTGGTCCAGCGTGCCGATCTGGAAGACGAACTTGCCGTTGAGCAGCGGCCTCATCACGCCGCCGACCATCGCCTTGCCCAGCGACCGCATCCCGAAGTACCCGGTGACGACGTCGCCTCCCGGCAGCCGCACCCGCAGGTCGTAGAGGAAAGGATCGTCCGGTGACCACAGCCGCGCGTTCGGGACCGGGACCCGCAGGTGAGACCCGACGACGCCGGTGGCGGTGCCGACTACTTGGCCGCCTGAGAGCACTTCGGCGGTCGCCTGCTGCCCGGCCGTGCCCTGGACGACGAGGTCGAGCGCGCCGCCCGGGACGTCGGGTGTGGTGTCGAGCCGGGTGATGTGCTCCGCCCGGACCGGTTCCAGCCACACGGTCTGCCAGATCCCGGACGCCGCCGTGTAGAAGATGCCACTGGGCGTCCTGCGCTGCTTCCCGACCGGGTAGCGGCTGCCGTCGACCGGTGAGGCGACGCCGACGACGATCTCGTTCTCCCCCGCCTTCAGCGCCGGGGTGATGTCGAACGAGAAGGCGTCGAAGCCGCCGGTGTGGCTCCCGATCGACGTCCCGTTGACCCAGACCCTGGTCTCCCACGTGACGGCGCCGAAGTTGAGTTTCACCCGCCGGCCGTCCCAAGTGGACGGAACGGTGAACGTCCGGCGGTAGAACATGTTGTCCTCGTGCCGTTTGACCCCCGACAGCATCGACTCGATCGGGTAGGGCACGAGGACGTTCTCGCTCAGCGGCCTGCCGATCGGTGGCGAGTTCAGGTTCGGGGCACCGGTGAATCCCCAGGTCCCGTTGAGGTTGAGCCATTCCGAGCGCACCAGTTGCGGGCGCGGGTACTCGGGCAGCGCGTTCGACGGCGAGACCTGATCCGTCCACGGGGTGGGCAGCGGGACCGGTGCGGCTTGGGCGATGGGGACGAGCGTCGTCGCGGCGGCCAGCAGACCGGCCACGACGCTCAGGGCGCGCGCGGTTCTTCGGTGCATGCGATCTCCCTATCTCCGGGCGGTCGTGCGGGCCAATGACCGTTGCAGCACAACGACCACCAAGAGGAACGCGCCGCTGACCACCGACTGGTAGTTGCTGTCGAGAGTTCCTATCTGGTTGATGACGTTCTGGATCACCGTTCGGATGCCCACCCCGATGACCGTTCCGAGAATCGTGCCCATCCCGCCGGTCAGCAGGGTGCCGCCGATGACGACGACGGAGATGGCGTCCAGTTCGAGGCCGACCCCGATCACCGTGACGCCGGATTGGAGGTAGGCCGCGGTGAGCGCGCCCGCGAGACCGGAAAGGACGCCGCTCATCACGTAGACGGTGACCTTGGTGCGCGCCACCGGAAGTCCCATCAGCTTCGCGGACTGTTCCGAGCCGCCGGTCGCGAACACCGACTGGCCGAACCGGGTCCGCCGCAGCAGGAGCCCGCCGATCAGGCACAGCGCCGCGGCGATGAGCACCGGATAGCCGAACCCGAAGAGCGTGCCCCGGCCGAGTTCGACGAACGCCTCCCCCGCCGGGATCTTGTACGTCGTCGCGCCCTCACTGGTGATCGCGAGCAGCAGCCCGCGGGCGAACAGCAGGGACGCCAGCGTGACGATGAACGGCGCCATCCCGGTTTTCGCCACGAGAAGCCCGTTGATCAGCCCGATCAGCCCGCATACGGCGAGCGGCAACAGCAACGCGACAAGGAAGCCCCATTGCGACCCGTACGCGGCGAGGACGCCGCCGAGCGCGTAGACCGAACCCACCGACAGGTCGATCCCGCCGGTGATGATCACGAACGTCATCCCGAGCGCGATGATCGCGAGGAACGAGCTCTGCAAGGCGATGTCGCGCAGGTTGTCCAGGCTGCCGAAGCGCGGGAACAGCAGCCACGCGACGGCGACCATGAGCACCAGCGCGATCGCCGCGCCTTGTTTCTGCAGGACCCCGGTCATCAGCTCGCGCCGGGTGGAGTCCTGGGCGGCCATCGTGGGCGCCGCGGTCATCGGCTGCTCCGTTCCCGTGCGACGTACACCGCGCCGACGATGATCGCGGCCTGGATCATCTGCGCGGTCGAATCCGGCAGGTTGTGCTTGATGAGGGTGGCGCGGACGAGCTGCATGAGCAGGACGCCCATCACCGTGCCGAGGATGCGGACGCGCCCGCCGGTCAGCGGGGTGCCGCCGACCACCACCGCGGTGATCGCGGACAGTTCCATCAGCAATCCGGCGTCCGCGGGGTCGCCGGCGCCGAGCCGGGCGGTGGAGAGCACCCCGGCCAAGGCCGCGAGCAGACCGCAGATGGCGTAGACCCCGACGAGGACGCGGTTCACCGGCAGACCGGCGAGCACACTGGCCCGCCGGTTGCCGCCGATCGCGACCAGCCGCCTGCCGAACGCCGTCTTCCCGACAAGTCCCGCCATGAGCACGGCCAGCACGGCCGCGATCAGCACGCTCACCGGGATCCCGAGCACCTCGCCGGTGCCCAGCGCCAGGAAATCCGGATCGTGCAGCTGGACGAGCTGGCCGTCGGCGAGCACCAGCGCGAGCCCTCGCCCGCCGACCAGTAACGCGAGGGTCGCCACGATCGGCTGGATCCCGATCCTGGCCACGAGGACGCCGTTCAACGTCCCGGCGGCCAGCCCCGCGACGAGCGCGATGGCGACCGCGGGCAGTGTCCCGGCACCGAGGTACAACGGGATGATCGCCGCCGACAGCGCCATCACCGCGCCCACCGACAGGTCGACGCCCTCGGTGCCGATCACCAGCGCCATCCCGAGCGCGACCACCAGTACCGGCGCGGCCTGGATGAGCTGGGTCCGGAAGTTGCCGACGGTCAGGAAGTTCGCGGTGAACGCGATGTTGAACAGCACGAGCGCCACGACGGCGACGTACACGCCGTACTCCTGCAGCCACCGCGCCACCTTGGTCCGGTCCACCGTTTTCGCCGTGTCCGTCATGGTGGTTCCCGGTTCCTCCGTTTTCGGCTGGGTGCTGGTCATTCCGCGCCGCCCGAGGCGATCGCGGCCAGCACGTGGTCCTGGGTCAGCCGGTCACCCGCCAGCTCGCCGACCACCGCGCCGTCCTTGAGCACGACCAGCCTGTCGGCGCCGTCGAGGAGTTCCTCCATCTCGGACGAGATGAGCAAGACGGCGAGTCCGTCCTTGGCGAGTTCGTCGATCAGCGCCTGTACCTCCGCCTTCGCGCCGACGTCGATGCCCCGGGTCGGCTCGTCGAGCAGCAGCACCGTCGGTTCGGTGCACAGCCAGCGGGCCAGCAGCACCTTCTGCTGATTGCCGCCGGACAGTTCGGCGACCTTCTGATCGGGACTGGACACCTTGATCCGCAGGCGTTTCACGAACGTGTCGACGATCCGGTCCTGCCGGGCGCGGCTGACCAGGCCGAAGCGGGACAGCTTCGGCAACGCGGCGAGCACGATGTTCTCCCGCACCGAAAGATGCGGGATGATCCCCTCGGTCTTGCGGTCTTCGGCGAGCATGCTGACGCCCGCGCGCATCGCGGCGGCCACATTCCCCTGCGGCACTTGCCTTCCGCCGACGAGCACCGTGCCGCCGGAGAGCGGCAGGTCGCCGACGATCGCCCGCGCGGTCTCGGTCCGGCCGGAGCCGAGCAGCCCGGCCAGCCCGACGATCTCGCCTGGCCTGATGTCCACCGAGACCCCGGCCAGCCGGTTGCCGCTGGTGAGGTTCTCCGCGCGCAGCACCGGTTCCCGGCCCGCCTCGTGGTCGCCTTCGAAGGCCGTCGCGCCGTGCGAGCGGATGTCGCCGACGCTGCGGCCGAGCATCATCGACACCAGTTCCAGGCGCGGCAGGTCGGCGAGCGGTCCGGTGTGGACCCGCTTGCCGTCCCGCAGCACCGTCACCCGTTCGCAGATCCGGTACAGCTCGTCCATCCGGTGGCTGACGTACACGATCGCGATCCCGCGTTCGTGCAGCCTGCCGATGACCTCGAACAGCGTCTCGACCTCACGCGGTTCCAGCGAGGACGTCGGCTCGTCCATGATCACGACGTCGGCGTCGACCGACACCGCGCGGGCGAGCGCGACCATCTGCTGGGCACCGACGCCGAGTGTCCCGAGTGGACGGCGGACGTCGGCTTCGATGCCGTAGTCCGCCAGCAGGGCCGCCGCGTCGGAGTTCATCCGCGCCCAGTCGACCAGACCGAACCTCTTCCTCGGCTCGCGGCCGAGATACACGTTGCTCGCCACGCTCATCAGCGGGATGAGGTTGACCTCCTGGTAGATCGTGGAGATCGCGCCCCGCGCGTGGATCGTGCCGGAATCCGGCTTGTGCACGCCGGTGAGCACCTTGATCAGCGTCGACTTGCCGGCGCCGTTCTCGCCCACCAGCGCGTGCACCTCGCCCGGCCGCAGCGCGAACGACACGTCGTCGAGCGCGCGCACCCCGGCGAACGTCTTCGTCACGCCTTCGACCTCGAGAACCGGTTCCATCGTCAGTACGCGTTCCCGAGCTTCTGGGCCGCGTTCGCCGAGTCGTACTGGTCGTCGGAGATGACCACGGTCGCCGGGATCTCCTTGCCGGCGGCGAAGTCCGCCAAGGTGGAGAAGGCCAGCGGGCCGAAGCGCGGGTTGGATTCGATGACCGCGTTGTAGCTGCCGTCGGCGATGAGCTGGACGGCGTTGCGGGTGCCGTCGATCGAGACGACCTTGACGTCCTTGCCCGGCGTCTTGCCCGCGGCCTTGAGCGCGGTGACCGCGCCGATGCCCATCTCGTCGTTCTCGGCGTAGACGGCGGTGATCTCGGGGTTGCTCTGGATCAGCTGCTCCATGACCGCCTGCCCCTTGGAGCGGTCGAACTCACCGGTCTGCTCGGCGACGATCTGGATGCCCGCCGCGGCGGCGATCTCGTCCTTGAAACCCTTGGTGCGGTCGGTGGTCACGTTGTTGCCGGACGCGCCGAGCAGGATCGCGACCTTGCCGGTGCCGCCGGTCGCCTTCACCATCTCCTGCGCCGCGCGCTTGCCCTGCTCGACGAAGTTCGAGCCGATGAAGGTCAAGTAGTCCGAGCACGGCTGCGAAGTCACCTTGCGGTCGATCGTGACGACCGGGACCTTCTTGGCCTTCGCCGCGTCGAGGGCGGGCTGCAGGCCGTCGGAGTTCAGCGGCGCGACGATGAGCAGCTGCGCGCCCCGGTCCAGCAACGACTTGATGTCGCTGACCTGCTTGTTGAGATCGCTCTGCGCGTTGGTGACCAGGAGTTTGTCCGCCGGGATGCCGAGTTTCGCGGCCTCGTCCTTGATGGACTGCGTCTCCGCGATCCGGAACGGGTTCGCCTCCTTCTCCGACTGGGAGAAACCGACGACCGCGTTCTTCACGTCCACCTGCGGGTAGCCGGTCTTCTCGCGGGCGCATCCCGGTCCGGCGGCGGCCTGGCTCGGCGCCGCCGAAGCGGCCGGTCCCGCCCCGGACGGGGCGGATTGCTGGGTCTCACGGCTGGTGCAGGCCGTCAGCGCGAGCGCGAGGCCGGTCACCAGGAGCAGGGTGCGGCGGATGGGCAGGGACATCGATCGCTCCTCGGGGAAAGTCGAGCACACGGATCTGCGGTGACCCATGTCACTCATAGGGACGATGCCAGATTTACATCGTTGGTACAACGTTGTAAATCCGCCGTTCGCGCGGCTAGGCTGTGCCGGATCTGTGCCGGACCACTGCAGAGGGGAGCGAGGGTGGCCACGCTCAAGGACGTCGCCAAGCTTGCGGGCGTCTCCGTCAAGACCGTGTCGAACGTGGTCAACGGCTACGACTTCGTGAAGCCGGAGAACCGCAAGCGCGTCGAGGAGGCACTGGCGTCGACCGGCTACCGGCCCAATCTCGGCGCCCGCAACCTCCGCCGCGGCCGCACCGGGTTCCTCGGGCTGATGCTGCCCGAACTGAGCATCCCGTACTTCGGCGAACTGGCGGGCCTCGTGCTCCAGGCGGCGCAGGAGCACGAGTGGAACGTGCTCATCGAGCAGACCCTCGGCACCAGGGAGCGGGAGCGCAACACGTTGTCCGCGCTGGGCCCGCATCTGATCGACGGCGCGATCATCAGCCCGGAAGCGTTGCACACCAACGACTTCGAAGACCTCGCACCGGGTGTCCCGCTGGTGATGCTCGGCGAGCACGTCGTCGACGTCCCGATAGATCACGTCGGCATCGACAACGTCCAGGCCGCCCGGATCGCGGTGCGGCACCTGCTCTCGCTCGGCAGGCGGCGGATCGCCGCGATCGGCGCGCATCCGCAGCGCCACACCGCCGCGCAGCGCCTGGAGGGTTACCACTCTGCGCTCGAGGAGGCTGGGCTCGCGCCCGTTCCGGAACTGGTCCTGCCCGCGCTGCGCTACCACCGCGCCAACGGCGCCGAGGCGATGGCGCATCTCCTCGCACTGCCGGAGCCGCCCGACGCGGTCTTCTGCTTCAACGACCTCCTCGCCATCGGCGCCCTTCGCGCCGCGGCCGAACGCGGGGTCCAGGTGCCGTCGGACATGGCGATCGTCGGTTTCGACAACAACGAGGAGAGCGCGTACAGCCTCCCCTCGCTGACGACGATCGCGCCGGACAAGGCGGCGATCGCGCGGACCGCGGTCGATCTGCTGCGGCGGCGCATCGCGGGCGGCAGCGACCTCGAACCCGAGGACGTCCAGACGCCGTTCTCGCTGGAGATCCGGAACAGCACCGTCGCCTGACTCCCGCGTCGGGTCGTGAGCGGCGATTCGGGTTGGAGCGGACGGGTATTTCGGGCGTCGAGTGTCCGGATTCTTCCCCGCTCGGCTGTCGGTGGGGGTTGATCAAGCTCGCCAGCCGGGTCGAGCTCGTGACGATGCAGGAATCGGGACGTTCACGTGGCCAGGCCGCGGCGCATCCCGCTTGAGCTCCGTGAAGGTCGAGTTTCCTCGGCTCAGCCGAGGGAAGGGGGCCTTCACGCGCAGCCGCCGTGACATCTGGTGCGCCTGGGGCGAGCGTAGCGATCCGCAAGTCCGTGAAGGCCTCCTTCACTACCTTCAGGGTAGGCAAGGAGGCCTTCACGGACCGGAGCGAGACGGCGCGAGCAGGTGACTACTTGCGGCGACAGCGCGAAGTCCAGCATTGTGTGTCCGTGAACCGGGCCCTGGCCGCGCTGACCCTCGTCGCGTACGTGACGTTGCCCCTCGGCTCGGCCAAATACGAGACGCTCGTGCTGCCGACGCTCCTCACCGGTCTGGTCTACGCGGCGATCGCGATCGCCGGCTTCCCCTGGGTCCAGAAACACGGGCGCGTCCACGCGATCGCGTATGTCTGCGTTCAGTTACCGCTCGGCTTCACCCTGTTCTCGCTTTCGGGCGCCGCTGTCGGGGCCGTGCTGCTTCTCGTTGTCCTCGTCTGCCACACCGTCTTGCTGCTGCGGGTGCGCGTGGCGTTCGGGGTCGCGGTGCTGATCCCGCTGATCCACCTGCCGATGGCGCCGATGGACGGGCTCCGCGAGGGGCTCGGGACGCTCGCCGTCATGGTGTTCGCCGCCGTGGTGACCGAGTTGATCGTCCGCGAGAAGCGAGCGCGTGAGGAACTGGCCGAGGCACACGAACGGCTTCGCGATCACGCCGCGCAAGCCGAACAGCTCGCGACGATCCAGGAACGCAATCGGGTAGCGCGCGACATCCACGACGGGCTCGGTCATCACCTCACGGTGGTGCAGATGATGCTGCAGGCCGCCCGCGCGGTGATCGGCACCGGCGACACGGAACGCGCCGACGGGATGCTCGCCAAGGCACAGGATCAGTCGCGGGAGGCGCTCGCCGAGGTCCGCCGGTCGGTGTCGGCGTTGCGGGAGCCACGTTCCGAACCACTGGCGGAGGCGTTGCGCGCCTTGACGGAAGAGGCGTCGGCGGCGGGCGTGCCGACCGGGCTGGAGGTCAAGGGCACCGCGCGGGACACGCGCGTCGAGGTGGAAGATTCGCTGTTCCGGGCTGCTCAGGAGGGACTGACCAACGTGCGCAAGCACGCCCGGGCCCAGGCCGCGACCGTGGTGCTCGACTACGCCGGAGCCGACCGGGTCCGGCTCGAAGTCCGCGACGACGGCCTCGGACTCACGAGGGATTCCCCGCCGGGCAAGGGTTTCGGGCTCGTGGGGCTTCGAGAGCGGGTCGCCGGGCTCGGCGGCCGGGTCTCGGTCGACTCGGCGGAAGGCCAGGGCCTGACGCTCACCGTGGAGGTTCCGGGATGAGCGTCCGTGTCCTGATCGTCGACGATCAGGCGTTGTTCCGCGAGGCGTTGGCGACGTTGCTGGAGGTCCAGCCGGAGATCACCGTCGTCGGTGAGGCCGCCGACGGCGAGGAAGCTGTCCGGCTCTGCGCCGAACTCCACCCCGACGTCGCGTTGATGGACCTGCGGATGCCGGTGCTGGACGGGATCGCGGCCACCATCCGGCTCCGGGCCGAGCAACCCGGCGTACAGGTGTTGGCGCTGACCACGTTCGACGACGACGAGGACGTCTTCGCCGCGCTGCGAGCGGGCGCCGTCGGCTATCTGCTCAAGGACGTCTCGTCGACGCGGCTGGTGGAAGCGCTGGTCGCGGCCAAACGGGGTGAGTCGGTGTTGCAGCCCTCGGTCGCGGCGAAGCTCGTCGCCAGGGTGGCGCGGCTTCCGGCCGAAACACCTGGGCAGCAGCCTTTGGCGACCCCGCTTTCGGAGCGCGAACTGGAGGTGGTCCGGTTGCTGTCGGACGGCCACAGCAACCGCGAGATCGCGAAGACGCTGTTCCTCGCCGAGGGAACGGTGAAGAACCTCGTGACGAGCGTGCTGTCCAAGCTCCAGGTGCGGGACCGGACCCAGGCGGCCCTGCGCGCGAGGGAACTCGGCCTGTTCTGACCCGGGGTGGTCGTGAGTGGCGATTCGGGTTCTATTTGAGGGGTAAGGCAAATGTGGCGTGTTGTGTCGCTCGTCCGTACGTCGGCCTCGGGTGTCGCGAAAGCCACTTTCGGGACATCAGGTGTCCTGAAAGTGGCTTTCGCGACACCTCCGGGCCTCCGTCACCCACGACGACCGCAAGCCCCGAGGCGAAGGGGACTTTCCGCTCATGCGATGCGGGGAAAGTCCCCTTCGCCTCGGTCGTCACCGTCGAGCGCCGCCGCCCGCCCCGAAACGCCACCGGGGTTCCGACCCCGGTCATATGACCCCGTGCATGACTTCCGGCACCTGCCTTCGTGCCCTCGTGGGGCAGAACATCGCTCCATGAATCAAACGACGGAACCGAAGACCCGAAACCGGGCCATCCTCCACTTCACCCGGCACGCGGTGGAGATGCTCGTCGCGATGGTGGCCGGGATGATCGTCCTCGAACCGGTGTGGTCGTTCCTGTGGCCGGACCTGGCGAAGAACGTGACCGCGAGCGCGCTGGTGATGGCGACGAACATGTCGCTCGGCATGGCGCTGTGGATGCGGATCCGGCGCCACGGCTGGGCTTCGATCGCGGAGATGTCGGCCGCGATGTACCTGCCGTACGTCCTCTTCCTGCCGTTCTTCTGGACCGGTCTGGTCTCCGGAACGACCTTGATGACCGCCGGGCACGTGTTGATGGTGCCCGCGATGCTCGCCGCCATGGTCCGCCGTCGCGCCGAGTACGGGGCCTGACATGCGCACCTTCGCCCGTGTCACGCTGACCGTGCTGGCGTTCACCGTCGCCGCACTGGCCCTGCCGCTCGCGCTGGGCGGCATCACGCTCGGCGCCAGCTTCGAAAACCGCTACACGGCGAGAACCGACGGGAGCTCACCGCGACCGGTACCCCGGGCGCACGATCCCGCCAAGCCCACCGCCGTGATCGTCGTCGGCAACCAGGGCGCCGTCGTCTCGGACACCCTCGCCCCGTACGAGATCCTGGCGGCGAGCGGCGCGTTCAACGTCTACACCGTCGCGCCGGAGGCCCGGCCGGTCACCCTGACCGGCGGGCTCGACCTGATCCCCGACCTGGGTTTCGCCGACCTCGACAGACTGCTTTCCTCCGCCGCCCCCGAGGTCGTGGTGGTGCCCGCGCTGCCGGACCTCGGCGAGCCGACCACGCGTCCGGTGACCGACTGGCTGAAGCGGCAGTCCTCGAAGGGCGCGCTGCTCATGAGTGTCTGCAACGGTTCGGGCGTTCTCGCGTCGGCAGGGCTCCTCGACGGGCGGAAGGCCACCGCGCACTGGATCCGCATCGGCGGCTTCGACGACGAATTCCCCGCCGTGGACTGGATTCGCGGCACCCGCTACGTCGACGACGGCACCATCGTGACCACGGCCGGGATCCTGTCCGGGATCGACGGGGCGCTGCGGGTGACCGAGCGGTTCGCCGGCACCGAAATCGCGCGGAAGACCGCCGAAACGGTCGGCTGGAGCCACTACTCCCCCGGCTCCAGCCCGCCGATGGCGCAGAACACCTTCGAAGCGGCGGACACGGTCGTCGGCTTCAACACCGCCTTCAAATGGGACAAGCCGATGCTGGGGATCCTGCTGACCACCGGGATCCGGGAACTGGAGCTCGCGGCGGTGTTCGACACCTACGGCCAGTCGCTGGCGGTCGAGACGACGGCGGTCGGCCTGGACGGCTCGCCGATCCGGTCCCGGCACGGACTGACCTTCGCCCCGCGCGGCACGCCGGCCGCGGGCGACCTCGACCGGCTGATCGTGCCCGGCGCCGACGCGGCCGCGCGGCACGCGGCCGATCGGTACTCCGCGTTCTCGCCGGTGTATCTGCATTCCACGCCGGGTTTCCCGTTCGACGCAGTGCTCGAAGACTTGGCGCGCACCACGGACGCCGCGACCACGCGGTGGACGGCCAGGACATTGGAGTACCGCCCCGATCATCTCGCGCTCGGCGGCGAGGCGTGGCCGTGGAAGATCGCGCTCCGGCCGTTCGGGCTGGCCGTCCTCGGACTGCTCGCGGCCTTCGGGATCCGCGCCCTCTATCGCCGCCGTGCGTGATGGACGCCGACCGCCAGTTGCGGGATCCCGGCGAGCCCGAACAGCGAGCCCCGGACCTTCACTGGATCGAACGGGTCGGTGACGGTCACGCATCGGACGCCGGACTCGGTGGCGAGCAGCCGGAGCCGCTGCGCCGCCTGTCCGGCCCGCACGAGATGGTGGCGTGACTCCGAAGCGGTGGTGATCAGGAAAGCCGACCACGCGTCCTCGGGAGCGTCGCCGGGTGGCGCGATCGTCCGGGCGAGCGCGCCGCCCACCTTCGGCAGCGCGCGGATCCGGCGCGGCGAAAGCGACTTCACGCGGACGCCGTCGGCGGGTTCCTCGTCCAGGCTCAAGATGGGTATCCCGTCGCACGAGTACGACGCGCGCCCGGACATCGCCCCGAACGAGGCGAGATCGCCCGCGCCGGGACGTTTCCGCGCGGCGGTGGTGATCCGGGCGATCCGCCGCGGATCGGCGTCGTCGTGCGAGAACTCCGTCTCCGGGATCCAGCCCAGTGCCCGCATCGCGACCTCGAGGTGGAGCAGGAGCGCACCGCACGCGATGAGTTTTCCCCGGCTGTCGCCCCCTGGCCGTTCGACCACGTCGACGCCGTCGTCCCGGATCTCCAGCGGCCATTCGCCGCGCAGCCACCGCCGGGGCGCCCAGCGCGCGGCCCGCACCAGGATCCGTGTCTCCTCGGCCGTCCAGCGGTGTGTGCCGAGTACGGCGGCGCTCACCGGTGGCTCTCCCCCGACCTGGTCCGGATGACCGCGTCGACCGGGCGACGCGGCGTGGTGGAGCCCGGGAAGCCGTAGCCGAGGCGGAAAACGACCTGTGGGTTTTCGTTCTCGCCGAGCAGTGACCGCAGGACGGCGCGAGCGGACGGGATTTCCATGGGCTGCGAGTAGAACGAGGCGCTGAGGCCGAGCGAGGTCGCCGTCAGCAGGGCCCGCTGCATCGCTCGTCCGGCGCGGATCTGCGCGAGCGGTCCGTCGGTCGGCGTGGTCAGCACCGCGACGACCGGGTCGCGTTCGAACTCCCTGGCCTGCTCGCTCTCGCCGTGGTGCCGGACCGGCAGCAACCCGCCGGAGGGGCGAGGTCCGCCGGCATAGGCCGGAACGCCGTCGCGGCTCCCGTTCTCCCTGGTCCACGCGCGGAGCTCCGCCTGGAAGCCTTCGTCGAGCGTCTGCACGTGGTCCGCCCGGCGGATGAGCCCCGTGACGGCCTCCAGCAGGCCCACCTCGTCGAGCAGGATCAGCTTCGCGCCCTCTTCACGGGCTGCCTGCCGCACCGCGTACCGGAATCCCGCCGGAACCGGCGTCGAGGCGAACGGCCGCCGGTTGGAGTAACGCGCGCGGATCGACGCCGCCAGGCGCTGTTCCGTCGCGGTCGCCCGATGCCGGGCCCCGACGACGACCCTGGCCAGCAGCTCCGGGCGGTCCTTGCGTGGCAGGAACTCCACGTCGCAGGACCGCCCGGCGACGGCGATTGCGAGCTCGAGGTTCAGCAACGCCGCACCACAGGACAGCCGCGCCTCCCGCCGGTCCGGGTCGCACACCTCGAGCACGCGGCCCTCGTCGAGGACGAGGTCGATGACGTCCGGCCCGAGTTCGAAGAGCCACGGCTGACTGTTGTGCGGCGAGGGCGCGCGGACGGCGGCCTCCAGCGCGGCGGTGACGACCGGTGTCTCAGTGAGGATCATCGCGGCTCCTAGCCGGAGGGGTACTCCTCAGCCTGTCGCCCGGAAGCCGGGACCGGCAGTGGCCGTGGTCCTTTTCGGACCGGGACTTTCGGCCTCTCCGGGCCCGTGATCCTTCGACGTGTCTCCCCCGCGATCAGTCACCCGCTCGCGGGCCGGGGCCGGTCTCCCGCACGACGCGGTAGCGCGGGTTCGAGCTCACGCGCGACTCAACCTCGCCCGGCAGGCCGTCGAGTGCCGCCTGGATGGCCGCGAGCCGTCCCTCGGTGTCCGACGTCTCTTCGAAACGGCGGTAGTCCGCCTCGCTCGCCCAGCTGACGACGTTGACGACCCGCGTTCCGTCCACGCTCGCGTGGAAGCGCGCCGAGACGTAGCCCGGATAGAACCGGACCCAGCGGTCCTGGATGCCGGCGAAGGCGTCCACCAGCGCCGCCTGGGTCTCCGGCCCGTCGACCGCGTACTCGATGATCGAGTAGAAGCCTTTGTCCTCGCTCATGTTCACTCCTCGAAGCAGTTCGGTGATCTCAGCATCGACCCTCGACCTCGGTGGAGATCAAGAGTGATCTGGCCGACATATCGGACACATTGCTCCGGCCGGACCTGGTGGAGTGCCGCGCGCTCGACAAGGATCGCCCGATGCGCGACAGCAAGACGTTCGGCCTGATCGCCCGGGGCGGGCTCGTCTGCTACGCGCTCGTGCACCTGCTCGTCGCGTGGCTCGCGGCGCAGGTCGCTCTCGGTGACCAGGCGAAGGCGGACAAGGCCGGAGCGCTCCAGATGGTGGTCGCCGAAGGGGGCGCGTGGCTGTTGTGGCTCATCGCGGCCGGGCTCGCGGTGCTGGCTTTGTGGCAGCTGAGCGAGGCGATCACCGGGCATCGGCACGTGAAGGCACGGCGACGTGTCGTTCGCCGGACCGTCAGCGGGATCGAGGTCGTGCTCTACGGGCTCGTGTCCTACAGCGCGGTGAAGATCGCCGTCGCGGGCGCCGACGACGGCCAGGGCTCGCTCGTCGCGGAGATCCTCGCGGAGTCCTACGGCCAGGTCCTGGTGACCGTCGCCGGGATCGGCGTCGTCGTGGTGGCGGTCTTCCTCGCCCAGCGCGGAATCCGGAAGACCTTCGTACGGGAACTCGACTTCGGCGGCGCCTCCGGAGCGGCCAGGACCACGACGATCCGGCTCGGGCAGATCGGCTGGATCGCGCTTGCCGCCGCGTACGGCACCGTCGGCGTCCTGACGGTCACCGCCGCCGTCACGTTCGACCCCGCCAAGGCGAGCGGGCTCGACGCCGCGTTGAAGACGCTCGCCGCCCAGCCTTACGGGGGCCCGATGCTCCTCGCGCTCGCCGCCGGGATCGCCGCGTTCGGCGCCTTCGCGCTGCTGGACGCGCGCTTCCGCAAGATCTGATCTGCCCGGCGAACCGACCTGTGGCACCGTGAAAGCCGTCTGGAGGTCGTGATGACAGGTGTGGTCGAACGGATCCGCGAGCGGGGCGAGGACGAGCGGCAGGCGCGGATCGTCGAAGTGCTGGTGGAGGCCTTCGACGACCTCATGCGCGCGGACGCCGACGCGTTCCGCCGCAAGTTCCGCAAGATGGCCGCCGCCCCGTTCGCCTTCTACCGGGGTTCGGCGTGCCTGTTCTACGCGGACATGGCGGACGAGGACGACCCGTGGGCGAACGACGAGACCAGCCGGGTGTGGATCCAGGGCGATCTCCACGCGGAGAACTTCGGCAGCTACATGGATTCCTCCGGGACACTGGTGTTCGACGTCAACGACTTCGACGAGGCCTACCTCGGCTGCTTCACCTGGGACCTCAAGCGGCTGGCGGCCAGTGTCGCGCTGCTGGCGTGGAGCAAGGCGATCTCGGACGACGACATCGAGACGCTGATCGGCACGTACCTGCGCGCTTACGTGAAGCAGGTCCGCGAGTACGCCGAGCGTCCCGGCGACGAACTCGTCCGGCTCCAGCTGGACAGCACCGAAGGCGTCCTGCACAGCGTCCTGCTCCGGGCCCGGCTCAAGACCCGGATCGACCTGCTCGACGAGCTGACCACGGTGGTGGACTACGACCGAGGGTTCCGGCACGGTCCGGGCGTCCGGGTCCTGGAGAAGGCCGAACGCGAGACCGCGATCGCCGCCTTCGAGTCCTATTTGGACACCATTCCGGAGAACAAGCGGTTCGGCAGCATCACCTACCGGGTCAAGGACATCGTCGGCCGGACCGGCTTCGGTATCGGCTCGGCCGGGCTGCCGGCGTACAACATCCTCGTCGAAGGCCGGACCCAGGCTTTGGAGAACGACGTCGTCCTGTCCATGAAACAAGGGAACGTCGCCGCGCCGAGCAGGATCGTGTCCGAGGAGCGCATCCGCGGCTACTTCACCAACGAGGGGCACCGCACCGCCGTCTCCCAGCGCGCGTTGCAGGCGCACGCGGACCCTTGGCTCGGGTACACGGAGATCGACGGGACCGGGTTCGTCGTCTCGGAGCTGTCGCCCTACGTCGACGACCTGGACTGGTCGGAGCTGACCGAGCCGTCGGAGATGCGTCCGGTCCTCGACTACCTCGGCCGGGCCACCGCGAAGATGCACTGTGTGTCCGATTCGGACTCCGAGCAGACGCTGGTGGATTTCCAGAGCGAAGAGGCCATCGCCGACGTCATCGGTGACCGTGAGGACGAGTTCGTCCGCGCGCTGACCGAGTTCGGGATGGCCTACGCCGAGCAGTCCCGGGAAGACCACCGGTTGTTCGTGGACGCCTTCCGCGGCGGGAAGATCCCCGCCGTCCGGCCCGCCGCGGAGGGCTGACCGGACGACGGGGGCCCGCTACTCGCGGAGGCCGATCGCGTCGATCGGCTTCGACCGCAGCGCCACCCTGGTGGCGAGCCCGAGCGAGACCAGGCCGAGCAGGATCGCCCCGGCGATGACCCCGCCGAAGACGGCGACGGTGCCGGAGGGCAGCGGCGTCCCGCGCAGGCCGAGGTTCAGCAGCACCAGGGGAATCCCCGCCACCACGGTCCCCAGCAGTGCCGCGACGCCGACCGTCGCCAGCGCTTCGAGGCGCATCATCCGGATCACCTGGCGTTTCGTGGTGCCGATCAGGCGCAGCAGCGCGAACTCCCGGGAACGCTGCGCCGTGCTCATCACCAGCGTGTTGGCCACGGAGATCACGACGTAGCCGAGGATCACGCCGACCGCGACCAGGTTCACGTAGAACTGGGCCTGCTGCTGGCCTCCCGCGGGGGCGGCCATCGCCGATCCCGGCGTCACGACCAGGCCCGGGTAGCGGGCGGAGAGGTCGCGCAGGGCGGCGGTCACGGTCGCGGGGTCCGCGTCGGGCTGCTGCCGCACCAGCACCGAATCGTCCATCCGGTCGCCGGTGTGCGCCCTGGCCAGCTCCACGGGCAGCACGTAGCGGCCGAAAGCCTGGTCGCGGGTGTAGGTCGCGATTAGCCGCAGCTTCGCCGGAGCCCCGTCACCGAAGTAGAACTCGACCTCGTCTCCGATCTTCTTCTCGTACCAGTCGGCTTCCGATTCGCTCATCGCCACGGTGTTCCCGGTCAGGTCGGCGATCTTGCCCGACACGACCCCCAGTTCGAGGTTCCCGCGGACCTGCGCGCCGTCCAGGCCCTGCGCCCCGTACTGCTCGACGCGGACCGTGTCCTGCTCCTGGACCGTGTTCATCACCTGGGTGCGCACGACGGGGGTCGCGGCGGCGACGCCCGGGATCCGCCGAGCCGCCTCGGCTACCTCCGGGGAAACGCCCCCGGTCGTGCTCGCCAGCACGTGGTCCGCGGTGGTCGACGCCACGGTCTCCTCCCGGACGGCGGCGGCCGCGGAGGTCTGGCTGTAGAACATCGAGAGCGCGAACGAGACCGCCAGCATCACCGGCGTCACCGCCGCGGCCAGGCGCCGTGAGTTGGCCTGGCTGTTGGCGGCGGCCAGGTAGCCGCTGATCCGCGACGTCCGGTTGAGCACCGGGGCGATCACCCGGGTCATGACCGCGACCACCTTCGGGCCGAGGACGGCCAGCCCGATCACGATGATCAGCGCCGACATCGACGAAGCGGCGAGCCCGGCTTCACCGCGGACGAAGGCCGGGACCAGCGAGCCGACGAGACCCGCCACCACCAGCGCGCAGCCGACGATGACGCGGACACGGCCGAGGTCGCGCCGTTCCACCGCGGCCTCGCCGAGCGCCTCGACCGGCCGGATCGACGACGGACGCCGTGCGGCCGACCACGCGGCCAGCCGGGCGGTGCCCAGCCCGAGCAGCAGCGCGGCGACGAGCGGGATCGGGCTGATCGCGAGTTCGAAGTCCGGCGGGATCACCCCGATGGCCCCGAAAGCGTTCCTCAGCCCGAAGCCGACCGCCACGCCGAGACCGCTGCCCAGCACCCCGGCGACGACCGCGACCAGCATCGTCTCGGCGCCGATGAGCTTGCGGATCTGCTGAGGTGTCGCCGCGATCGCGCGCAGCAGCGCGAACTCCCGGCGGCGCTGGTTGATGACCAGCGCCAGCGTGCTGGACACGACGAACACCGCGATGAGGAGCGCGAAGCCGCCGAACGAGCCCGCGAGCGCCATCAGCAGCATCCGGGTCTGGCTGACGTCGAGGAACTCGACCGTGCTGCGCTCGACCCCGGTCGTCACGGTCACCTTGTCGGTGCCCACGGCGTCCCGGATCTTCTCGGCGAGGTCGTCCGGTGTGACGCCGGGGTTCGCCAGCACGCCGATCGCGTGCGCCTGACCGGGCGTCGCGGCGAGTTCGACGGCCTTCTCCTGGGTGAAGAAGACCGCGGACTGCCGGGTGAGCCCGGTACCCGACTTCGGGGCGGCGATCCCGGAGACCACGAAGTCCACCGGCGCCGACCGGACGGCGATCTTCACGTGCCCGCCGACGACGGCCCCGCTCCTCGACGCCAGGTCCGCGTCGAGGACGACCTCACCGGCACCGGTGGGCGCCCGGCCGTCGCGCAGCGAGAACGGCGCCAGCGCGGCGGCGTCCCAGTTGTGGCCCAGCGACTGGCCGCCCTCCGGCCCGTTCAGTGCCCGGCCGTCGGCCGTCACCACGGTGGCCGGGAAGCTCTGCTCCGTCACCACGCCGCGGACCCCGGGCACCGAGCCGATCGTCCCGGCGATCGACACCGGCACCGAGGCCTGCTCGGCCACCTGCTTGCTTTCGAGCGGGCCCGCGCCGGGCGGGTCGACCGTCTGCTGCCCGCCCACGATGACCGCCGCGTCGGCGTAGCGCTGGGTCGGGACACCCGCCCGCAGGCCGGATTCCATCAGGATGCCGCAGCCGGCGACCAGCGCCGTACCGCAGAGGATCGCGACGAACGCGCCGACGAAACCGCTCAAGCGGGTCTTCGTCGTCTGCCAGGCCAAATCCCACATGTCGTCACCACTCCCCGAGGTGGGTCATGCGCTCGGCGACCCGTTCCGGCGTCGGCTGCGGGAGGTGCCCCGCCAGCTTGCCGTCGGCCAGGAACAGCACGCCGTGCGCGGCCGACGCCGCGACCGGGTCGTGGGTGACCATCAGCACGGTCTGCCCCATGGTGTCCACAATGGAACGGAGCAGGTCGAGCACCTGGCGGGCGGTGCGCGTGTCCAGCGCCCCGGTCGGCTCGTCGGCGAGGACGACCTCCGGCCGGGTGATCAGCGCGCGGGCGATCGCGACCCGCTGCTGCTGGCCACCGGAGAGCTCCGACGGGCGGTGTTCGAGCCGCTTCGCGATCCCGACCCCCTCGACGATCTCGCGCAGCCAATGCGGGTCGGGCTTCGTCCCGGCCAACCGGGTCGGCAAGGTGATGTTCTGCAGCACGTTCAGCGACGGCAACAGGTTGTACGCCTGGAAGACGAACCCGATCCGGGTCCTCCGCAGCTCGGTGAGCGCCTTCTCCCGCAACCCGCTGAGCTCCGTGTCCCCCAGCAGCACCCGGCCCGAGCTCGGCTTGTCCAGACCCGCCGCGCAGTGCAGGAAGGTGCTCTTGCCCGATCCCGACGGTCCCATCACCGCGGTGAACGTGCCCTTGCGCACCCCGACGGTCACCCCGTTCAACGCCGTGACCGCGCCGTCACCGGATCCGTAGACCTTGCTCACGGATTCCAGTGACAAGGCGCACGCGCCCCCTGAATTCATCGCTTCCCCTTAACCAGTGGTGATCTCTCCCGAAAACCTACGGTCGGCGGGGGCCGGGATCGATCCCGCGAGAGGGAAGATCCGTGGTAGCGCTGGCACCACCACGAGGCGGGCGGAGGCCCCCGTCACGTGTCCCGAAGAGACAGTGGGAGACCGCCACACCGCAGGTCCGGGGGCCGACGGCTAGGCTCATTGGCAGCGCGTCAAATCCAAGGCGGCGCGCCAGGACCTAGCGGAAGGCACTATCGATGGCACAAAAGGTATCCGTTCAGATCGTCGACGACATCGACGGCGGCGAAGCAACCCAGACCGTGCCCTTCGCGCTCGACGGCGTCACCTACGAGATCGACCTGTCCGACGACAACGCCGGCGCCCTGCGTGACGAGCTCGAACGGTACATCGAGGCGAGCAGGCGGATCGGCGGCCGCAAGGTGAAGGTCGCGACCGGACAGTCCACTGTGGCCGGTGGTACGGCGAAGCCGACCGACCGCGAGCGCAACCAGCAGGTTCGCGCCTGGGCTTCGGCCAACGGGTACGCGATCGCCGAACGCGGCCGCATCCCGAACGAGATCTACGAGGCGTTCGACAACGCCGAATCGGCCCCCGCCGAGCCGGCCGCCGAGGAAGCCCCCAAGCGCAAGCGCAAGCCGCGCAAGACCTCCTGACCCACTGAGACACCGAGTCCGTGAAGGACTCCTTGAGGGACCCAGAGTCCCTCAAGGAGTCCTTCACGTCTCTCACGGCCCTGGACGCGGCACCCGGCGTCCAAGTGGGGGCCGGACGGCGGTTGGACGCCGCCGACTCCGGACGGCATTGCCGGTCGGCCGGGCGCGGAGGCATAGTGAGCCGCCTGCCGAGCACCTGCGGGCTCGATCACTTCGCCGTGAGAGGGGCAATTCCATGCCAAATCCTTTCGAGGACCCGGACGCCGATTACTTCGTCCTGGTCAATGACGAGGGTCAGCATTCCCTCTGGCCTGTTTTCGCCGATGTTCCCGCCGGATGGAAATCCGTGTTCGGGGAAGCCGGGCGGCAAGACTGCCTCGACTACATCGAGAAGAACTGGACCGACATGCGTCCGAAGAGCCTCATCGAGGCGATGGAGAAAACAGCGCCGGCGTCATGACCATCGACCTCACCGGATATCAGAGCCTGGGTGAGGCCTTCGCCGCGCGTGCCGCCGAGTTCCCGGATCGCACCGCGTTGACCTTCTACCGTGGCTCGACTTCGCCGGATCACGAAACCGTCGATTATCGCGAGCTGGCGCGGCGAGCCCAGGCGCGAGCGGCCGAGCTGGCCGGGCGGCTGGCGCCCGGCGAACGGGTGCTCATCGCCCTGCCGACGGGCCCGGAGTTCGTGGAGATCTACGTCGCCTGCCTGCTCGCCGGGCTGATCGCCGTGCCGTCACCGTTGCCGGGCCAGTCGTCGAGTGCCGACGAACGGGTCGCCGCGATCGCGGCCGACTGCTCGCCGGGGCTGACCATCACCACCGACGCCGCGCTCGCGAAAGTCACCGAGCTCCAGCGCGAGCGCGGCCTGACGGGGTCACCCGTCGAAGCCGTACGCCCCGCGCCCTCGGAGCCGGTCCCCTTGCCCGCGGCCGGGCGCCCGGTCGGCCGCGGCACGGACGCGGTCCTGCAATACAGCTCCGGCTCCACCGGATCCCCGAACGGCGTGATCCTCACACACGGCGCCGTCCTGTCCAACGTCGAGGCACTGTGCACGCATCTGGACCTCGGCCCGCGGGACCGGTTCGGCGGCTGGTTGCCGCTGCATCACGACATGGGCCTGTTCAGCCAGCTCACCGCGGCGCTGATGTGCGGCGCCCCCCTCGTCCTGATGCAGCCGACGACGTTCGTCCGGCGGCCCGCCGATTGGCTCCGCATGCTCGACCGGTTCGAGGTCACCTGCACCGGTGGCCCCAACTTCGCGTACGACCTCTGCACCCGGGCCATCACCGACGAGATGACGGACGGTCTGGACCTCTCGGCGGTGCGCTACTGCTTGAACGGCGCCGAGCCGATCCACGTGCCCACGGTCGAGGCGTTCACCGAACGGTTCGCCAGGATCGGGCTCGATCCCCGTGCCCATTCCCCCGGCTACGGCCTCGCCGAGAGCACGGCGTATGTGGCCTGCGTGCCCGACGACGTCCGGCCGACCGTGCTGAGGGTGGACGCCCGGCGCCTGGAAACGGCCGAGCGGCCCGCACTGGTCCCCGCGCCCCGTGGCACCGGACGGCCGGTGATCGGGGTGGGACGGCCGGAGTTCTTCGACGCGCGGATCGTGGACCCGCACACCCGTGAGCGGTTGCCCGAGGGCCGGGTCGGCGAGATCTGGTTGCGCGGGGACAGCATCGGCCGCGGTTACTGGGGCAAGCCGGAGCTGAGCGCGCGCGTCTTCGACGCCGAGATCGCCGGCGTCGAAGACGGCGGTGGCTGGCTGCGCACCGGTGACCTCGGCGCCTTCGCCGACGGCGAAATCTTCGTCACCGGGCGGCTCAAGGAGATGTTGATCGTCCACGGCCGCAACCTGTTCCCTCAGGACGTGGAACACGAAGCCCGCACCGCGCATCAGGCCCTCGGCGGTCAGCTCGGGGCCGCGTTCGGGGTCGGTGCGCCGGACGAGCGGGTCGTGCTGGTCCACGAGGTCCGTCCCGGCACCCCGTCCACCGAGCTGCCGTCGGTGGTCAGCGCCGTCACCCAGCGGCTCAACCGGTCGTTCGGTTTCCCCGTGCGCAACGTCGTGCTGGTCCGGCGCGGCACCGTGCGCCGCACCACCAGCGGGAAGATCAAGCGCACCGCCATGCGGGACCGGTTCCTCGCCGGTGAGATGGCGGTACTGCACGCCCAACTGGAGCCGGACGTGCGTCCCACCGCGTCGGGAGCGGAGCCGTGACGTCCACTCGCGCCGTCACCGAGATCGAGATCGCGCTGGACACCGCCCTGGTGGACGTCCCGGTGGCCGGTTCCGAAGGGATCGGCCACCGGGTCGCCGAACTGGACGCCGCCGAAGAATTCCCGGCGCCCTTCGTCGACCTGCTGGACGCCTTCGGCCTGCCCGCGTACTACGTCCCCACCGCGTGGGGCGGCGCCGTCGAAGACCACGAACTGCTGCTGCGCCTGTGGCGCACGGTGGCCAGGCGCGACCTGAGCACCGTGATCGCGCACGGCAAGACGTATCTCGGCGCCGCCTCCGTCTGGATCGCGGGCGACGCCGGGCAGGCCGCCGCCACCGCCGCCCGCGTACTGGGCGGCGCCCGGATCGCCTGGGCACTGTCCGAACCGGACCACGGCGCCGATCTGCTCAACGGCGAGTCGACGGCGACCGCGCACGAAACCGGCTATCGGCTCGACGGCGTGAAATGGCCGATCAACAACGCCACCCGCGCCCGGTACCTGACCGTCCTCGCCCGCACCGGCAAGGCGGGCACCGGTCGCGGCCAGAGCCTATTCCTCGTCGACAAGGCCGCGCTCGCCCCCGGCACCTGGCGAGCACTGCCCAAGGAACCGACGCACGGGATCCGCGGCGTCGACATCTCCGGTATCGAATTCCAGGACGCCGAACTGCCCGCCGGCGCACTGCTCGGCGCCGAGGGCACCGGTGTCGAGACTGTCCTGCGCGCGCTCCAGCTCACCCGGACCCTGTGCTCTGCCTTGTCGCTCGGCGCGGGCGAGCACGCGCTCCGGCTCGCGGCCGCCTTCGCCGCCGGACGCGTCATCCAGCGCCGCCCGTTGCTGGACCGCGCCCACCCCCGAGCGACGCTCACCCGCTGCGCCGCGCTGCTGGCCGCCGCCGAGTCCACGGCATTGGTGAGCGGTCGTTCGATCCACGCGCTCACCGGGGAGATGAGCGTGATCTCCGCCGTGGTCAAGGCCGTGGCGCCCGCGCTGACCGACGCGATCCTCGGCGAACTGGCCGAGCTGCTCGGCGCTCGCTCGTTCCTCACCGACGTGTACGCGCACGGCGCGTTCCAGAAGCTCTGGCGGGATCACCAGATCGTCTCGGTCTTCGACGGCAGCACACCGGTGAACCGCGGCGCGCTGGTCCAGCAGTTCCCCCGGCTGGTGAAGGAATTCGCCGCCGGCACCGTGGACGGCGACGGACTGGCGGAGGCGGTGTCGATCGGGGGCGCGCCGGGTCCGTTGGACCGCGGTGCCCTGGCACTGGTGTCGCGGCGGGGATGCTCACTGGTGCAATCCCTTCCCCGGCTGGCCGCCTCGCTGACCGGGTCCGCGCCGGACGGGCTCGCGGCGCACGCGACCGCCTTGGCCGCCACCGCCGGAGAGATCCACGAACTGATGGCCGGCGTCGCTCCGGCCGCCCGCCCGCCGATGGCGGCCTACGAACTCGCCGAGGCCTACGAACTCTGCTACGCGGGCGCGGCGTGCCTGCACACCTGGTCGGCCGAGCGGCACCGGGACGAACCGTTGTGGGAGAACGGTCTTTGGGTGCGGGCCGCGCTCCGCGCGCTGCGGGCCAGGCTCGCCGCCACGCTGCGGCTCCCCGTGCCCGGCGCGGAGTCGGGAGACGACCGGATCGACGACGCGCTCGCGGGACACGTGGCCGCGGCCGTCCGCGTCGGCGGCCCGGTCACGCCGTTCGGCACGCCGATGCTCCCGGCGGACCGGTCATGAGCGCCGCCGAGCTGGATGCGCTGTTCGGCGACGCCTGGGACGAGAAGAACCCGGTGGGCCACACCGCGGTCCTCGCCGCCGACGAACGACGGGAGATGCTCGCCGCGGGCGAACGCGTGCTGGACGAGTACGGCCTGAACGCCGAGTTCGTTCCCGTGGCCCACGGCGGCCGCCTGGAACGCGCCGACCGGCTCGCCGAGGTGCTGCGCACGGTGTGGCGGCGCGACCCGTGTCTCGGGCTCGGCTACGGTTTCAGCTCCCTCATCGCGTCCGTCAATGTCTGGACCACCGGGGACGAGGAGCAGTGCCGCCGCACGGCCCGCCTGCTGCTGGCGAACCGCCGGATCGCCGCCGCCTTCCACGAACTGGCGCACGGCAACGACTTCGCGCACGCCGAGTGCGCCGCCCGGCCGGACGGCGGGGGCTGGCTGCTCTCCGGTCGCAAGGAGATCGTGACCAACCTGCGCCGGGCCGAGGCCATGGTGCTGTTCGCCCGCACCGGCCCGGCGGGGAGCCGTGGCCACAGCCAGTTCCTCGTGACGCGGGACGAACTGCCCGCCGCCAGGCTGCGGGACCTGCCGCGCTACCACAGCTCCGGGATGCGGGGAGTCCAGCTGGGCGGTATGGAGTTCGACGACTGCCCCCTCCCCGGCGACGCCCTGATCGGCACCCACGGCCAAGGCGTCGAGATGGCACTGCGCTCGTACCAGATCACCCGGTCGGTGGGCGCCGCGATGTTCGCCGGCCCGCTGGAAACCGCGCTGCGACTGGCGATCCGGTGCTCGCTCGACCGGCGGCTTTACGGCGGTAAGGCCGCCGACCTGCCGTACGTGCGCGCGGCGATCGCCCGCGCCTACGCCGATTTGCTGGCCATCGAGGCGTTCTCGTCGGTGATCCTGCGCGCCCTGCACCTGGCGCCGGAGTCGATGGGCGTCTACGCCCCGGCGGCGAAATACCTGACCGCGCGGATGCTGCTCGACGCGTTCGCGGACCTGCGCGCGGTACTTGGTGCGCGTTCCTACCTCCGGCAGGGCAAGTACGCGATGTTCCAAAAGCTGGCGAGGGACATCGCGCCCGCCACCTTCGCCCACGTGTCGCTCAGCGCCGCGCTGGTGACGCTGTTGCCGCAACTCCCCCGGCTGGCCAGGCGATCGTGGCTCTCCGGCCCGGCCGCCCCGCCTTCGCTGTTCGACCTCGGCGGCGACCTTCCCGCGTTGTCCCTCGACCGGCTGAGCGCGGGAATGCCCCGCCAGGACGGGATCATCGGCGCCCTGGCCGAGATCAGCGGCGACGCGTCTCCCCACGACTCCGATCCCGCTCGCCGGTTCACGGCGCGCTACGCGGACGAGTTACGGAGGCTGCGGGACGAATGCGCCACCCTCGGGCCCGCGGACCTCGCCATCGACGCGTCGCCCGCCGCGTTCGCGCTGGCCGACCGGTACACCGTGGTCCTCGCCGCCTCCTCCGTACTGGCGGTGCGGCGGCACGACGAGTCCGTGCTGCTGGGCGCGCTGGACCGGCTGACCGAACGGACGGGCGGCCCGCCGGTGCTCAGCCCCGCCGAACGCGAAGAGACGGAGCGACTGTTGTTCGACGAGGCCGTTACGCGCTACCTCGACGACCGGCCTCTGTTCCTGAATTCGAACGGCGCTGTGGTGTAGCGGTTCGGATCCAGTTCAGCATGGCGCTGTCAAAGCTTTCGCGCGAGACCAGGGTGGCCTCGAATTTCAGTCGCTGCGATGCTTGTTTCACGGCTCCCCTCGGGGGAATGCAACTCTCGTGAAACGAAAGAGTGAACGGTGATGATGCGAATCATGCGCAAATCTTTGGCGACGATGACAGCGATGGCGGCCGTGCTGGGCTTTTCGCCCGCGGTGTCCGCCGCGGCGGGGAATCCCGCGGCCGCTCCGGACGGCTACATAAGATTCTGCAATACGGGGGCCACTTGCGTCAGTCGCCCGGTGGTCGAAGGGCCCGGCTGCCGCAACATCGATGTCGGCGCTCCGCACGCCTGGGTGGGAAACCGCTCCAACCGGGGCCAGTACATCTACCACCAGGTCGACTGCGCCGGGCCGCACCGGGCGTACGCGGCACCTGGTACCGACATAGGTGGCTTCGGCACTTATCGAAGCTACGGCGACGCAGGAATTCCGATGAAGTAGAAGCTGACGGAAACGGTGTCGTACTCGACCGCTCGCGCGCGCCTGCCAGTGTCGCGTGTCGGCAAATCCCCAAAATAGGCATCGTATTAA